>CAJUEU010000031.1 GCA_910585735.1 uncultured Oscillospiraceae bacterium
CCGGCAATGTAGTTCATAATGTTGCCGCCCAGCTTTTTCAGGGTCAGCTTCTCCTTGGGGCCGTCCAGATTCTCGTTGATGGCCTCGTGGGTCTCCAGGCCGGTGATGGCGCAGAACTCGTTATAGACCTTGGGCACGTTCTGGCCGATGATGACCTGGAACTGGCCGCCGGCCTTGACCACGCCGACTACGCCGTTGATGTTCTTGACGGCCTCCTCGTTGGGAAGGCCCATGTCCTTCAGGTTCAGGCGGAGCCGGGTCATGCAGTGGGTGGCCGAGGTGACGTTGTCCTTGCCGCCCACGGCTTCCAGGACCTCCTGGGCAATTTTCTTGTTGTCAACTGCCATGATAAAATACCTCTCTTCTTTGATTTGGTTTTTATGCTGACAGCGGGGCGCCTCCGCCGTTTACATACTTGCTTACAGGCCTTCTTTGGCCAGGATGCGGTTCACATGGAGAATGAGGTAGAGCTTTTCCTCCTCGGAAAGGGTGCAGTACCAGGTTTTTTCGATGTGCTCCGCGATCTCCTCCACACAGGCGGCGATGGCGGGGAACTCCTCCCGCAGGTCCTTGTACATCCGAAGGTTGTCGCTGTCGATGGCGGTTTTCTGCCGGAGCCGCTGGAAGAGATACTGGATGTGGGTGGCATAGCGGGTAAAGTTGAAGGACTCCCGGTCCACCATCACGTGAAAATGATCCTCCACGATCTCGGTGACCTCCTCCAGCATCTGGGAGAAATCGGCCTGGGGGTCGGGCCGATCAGAGGGGGTCTTTTTGGCGTTGATGAGGTTCATGGCGATGCCCACCGCCTCATCGTTAGCAAGGCCCACCTGGAACTCATTCCGGGCCTTGTCCACGGCGTACTTGCCGATCTTATACTCCAGGGGATAGAGCTGCTTCACATCGTAGGCCAGGGGCATCTTCACCCGGATGTTCTTCCGCACCCGCTCTAAGGCAAAATTCAGATGGTCGGCCAGCAGGAGCACCGCGTTGGGGGACAGCTCGTAGGAGAGCTCCCCGATGGCGATGTCCACGATCCTGGCGGCAAACATGACCACCTCCACAGGCAGGTCGTTCATCACGTTGATGCCGCCCTCGTCCAGATCATAGAAGGTCCGCTCCACCTCAGAGAGCTTCAGCTCCCGGGGAATGTCCCCGAAGCCCAGGCCCTTCCCCAGGGCGATAGCCTCCCGGCCTGTGCTGTCCATGCAAACCACAGCGTTGTTGTTCAGTCTTCTGATGGCGCGCAAGGGTCCTCACACCTTTCTCTTTCTGCTCCTTGGGGCATTTTTCCAATAAAAAACTCCCCAAAGGCTGCACGACAACAGAAACTGTCGCCATGGTCATGCCTCCAGAGAGTAACATTCCAAAATACGAGTTTTGGTTAATTTTATGTGCGGTCATGCCCGCAAAGCGGTAACATTCCGAAATTTACAGTATAAGTATAATGAATCCAGGTGTCGTTGTCAATGCGGCAAACTATACAAATATAGGGGTTTTGTTTTGTGCATCGTGCACAAAACACCATTCCCCGGGAATGGTGCGGGGAACACCCTCCGCCCGGGCTTATCTGCCACCCTCTCCCCCGCTCTTCTCCTTAAGGATATGCGTGATCACAAACCGCTTCATACAATAGTCGTACTCGGCGTTGACATAGGCGGCATAAAGAATATCCACCACATTGAGCTGTGCCATTCGGGAAGAAAGAGCCCCAATGCGAAAGGTAAACTCATTGGTGGCGGTATAAAGGCAGTGGTTGGCCAGCTTCGCCACCGGGGAGGGCACGGAGCGGGTGACCGCGATCCGGGGACAGCCATTTTCCCGCAGGGCCTCCATGCACTCGATCATCTCCTTGGTCTGGCCCGAGTAGGAAAAAATGATCGCCACATCCTCCCGCGTAGCGTTTCTGGCCTGAAGGAGCTGGGAGTGCCAATCATCGTTGAGGACACAGGGCTTGTCCACCCGGAGAAACTTCAGGTAGGCGTCCCGGGCCACGCAGAGGGAGGCACCGATGCCGAAAAGAAGTACGGTACGGGCATGGCGGAGCAGCTCCACACAGGTCCCTACCTCCTTCTCCTCCAGCAGGTAGCGGGTATCCTTCAAGCATTGAATGTTTCGCTGGGTGATACTGTCCAGGATCTGGGCCACGGTGGCGGTACCGTCCAGCTCTGTCTCCTCGTGAGCGCCGGCCTCCCCCAGGTTGTGTACGTCCAGCAGCAGCTCCTGGCGGAATTCCCGGTACCCGGCAAAGCCCACAGTCCGGCACATCCGCACCACACTGGAGGGAGAAGAGAAGGTCTTTTCCGCCAGCTCCCGGACGGTGAGATGAGCACATTCCTCCGGATTTTCACAAATATATTTGGCCACGGCGGCTTCAGCGGTGGACATGGATTCCTGATTTTCCCGCAGGAGCAATAGTACATTTTTCACAGTTTTCCACTCCATCCCGAAACAGTTTCGTTGTTTTTAACCAAATGCGTCCTCTATACGAAATATTGTACCACACTTTCCAGAATTTGTTGACAACTTTTTTCAAAAAGTTTAGGATACACTTGAAAAGTAAAATCTTTTATGGAAAGCTGGGAGTGTTTATGGATCTAAGCCGTATGACCACCGAGCGCAGAAATCAAGCCACCCTGGACCTGGACACCATGACAGCCCTGGAGATCGCCACCGTCATGAACCGGGAGGACCGAAATGTTCCCCTGGCCATTGAAAAGGCTCTGCCCCAAATTGCCGCCGCCATTGAGGCGGTGGAGGCGGCTTTCCTGCAGGGCGGACGGCTCTTCTACACCGGCGCGGGCACCAGCGGACGGCTGGGGGTGCTGGACGCCTCGGAGTGCCCTCCCACCTTCGGCGTCCCGGGAGAGATGGTGGTGGGCCTTATCGCCGGGGGCGACAGGGCCCTCCGCTTCCCCATCGAGGGGGCTGAGGATGACGGAGAGCAGGGTAAAAAGGACCTGGAGGCCCATGGGCTCCGCGAGAAGGATGTGCTGGTGGGCATTGCCGCCTCAGGCCGCACCCCCTACGTCATCGGGGGGCTGGAATACGCCAACTCCCTGGGCTGCAAGACGGTATCCATCGCCTGCAACAGGGAGAGCGCCGTGGGCAAGGTGGCAAAGATCTCCATCGAGGTGGAGGTGGGCCCCGAGGTGCTCACCGGCTCTACAAGGCTCAAATCAGGCACTGCCCAGAAGCTCATTCTCAACATGATCTCCACCGGGGCCATGGTCCGCATCGGCAAGGCCTATCAAAACCTGATGGTGGATGTGGTCCAGAGCAACGAAAAGCTCCAGGTCCGGGCGGAGAATATCGTCATGGAGGCTGCCGGAGTGGAGCGTGAAAAGGCCCGGGAGACCATCGACGCCGCCGACGGCAGGGTGAAGCTGGCCATCGTCATGCTTCTCACAGGCCGGGACGCCGGAGAGGCCCAGGCCCTTCTGGAAAAGAGCGGCGGCCACGTCCGCCAGGCCATCGGCCAGCAGGCCGGGGCATAATGTAGGTTGTTCTATGCAACAACATTGTTCCTATAAACAAGAGCAGAAAAGGAGTGTGCAGCATGAAAAACGCAGATCTGGCAAAACGGCTCGTAGAACTTTTGGGCGGCAAAGAAAACATTGTGGACGCTGAGAACTGCATGACACGCCTCCGTGTCACCATCAAGGACCGCAGCAAGGTCCGGGGTGAGGACATCAAAAACACTGAGGACGTCATGGCCTTTATGGACACCGACGAGCACTATGTGCAGATCGTCCTGGGCCCCGGAAAGGTCCGTGACGTGATGGCCGAGTGCAAGGCCATGGGCATCTCCGAAAAAACGGGCGCCGGAGCCACTGGGGACTGGCAGGCCAACAAGGCTGCCGTTCAGGGCAGGCAGAACAAGAATGTGGTGAGCAAGCTGCGGGTCATCGCCGACATCTTTAACCCCATGATCCCCGCCTTTATTGCCGGAGGCATCTGCAACGGCTTTGGACGGGTCATCAAGATCCTGATGGCCAACGGCACCATCCCCACCAATACCTTCACCACCGTGTCCTACAACCTCATCGCCCTCATTGGCGTAGCCTTCCTGAGCTATTTGGCCATCTTCACCGGCGTGAACGCTGCCAAGCAGTTCGGCGTGAGCCCCATGCTGGGCGGCATGATCGGTACCGCCTCCACCAACGCGGCTATCTCCACCATTGCCACCACGTTGGGATGGGTCAATGAAGAGGTCGCCGCCAAGTCCATTCTGGCCCCCAACGCCGGCGGCATTATCGGTGTGGTGGTGGGTGTCTGGGTCCTGGCCCAGGTGGAGAAACGCATCCATAAGATCATGCCCAGCGCTCTGGACATCACCTTTACCCCGCTGCTGAGTATGCTGATCGTCATGCCCATCTTTGTATTGATGGTCATGCCCGTCACCGGCATTATCTCTGTCGCCATCTCCAATTTCCTGAATATGTTCATCATGTCCGACAATATTGTGGTCTCTATTATCACCGGCTACCTGATGGCCGCATTGTTCCTGCCCCTGGTGCTCTTCGGACTCCACCGGGGACTCACTCCCCTCTACACCCTGCAGATCGAAGCCTACGGCGGAACCAGCCTCTTCCCCGCCGTGGCACAGGCCGGCGCCGGACAGGTGGGCGCCGCTTTGGCCCTGTGGCTCAAGGCCAGACGGGTGGGCAATGACCGGCTTCGGAACGTGATCGCGGGCGGCCTGCCCGCCGGCATCCTTGGCATCGGCGAGCCTCTCATCTACGGTGTCACCCTGCCCATGATGAAGCCCTTCATCACCGCCGGGTTAGGCGCCGGCTTCGGCGGCGCCTATGTCATGGCAATGCATGTCATGACCGCCTCCACCAGCCCCTCGGGCATTCTGGCGGTCACCCATACTCTGCCCGAGTATATGCTTCACTACGTGATCGGTATTTTGATCTCCTATGTGGCGGGCGCTATCATCACCTACTTCGCCATCTCAGATGACGAAGTGCGGGCCGCCTGAGTCTGAACCCCACAAAGCGGCGGGAGAGAACCTCCCGCCGCTTTTCCCTCTTCCCTATCCAAAGGAGCTGATCCTATGATCGACATTCACACCCATACCGTCTATTCCGATGGAGCTGATACACCGGAGGAGCTGCTTCGCCATGCCGCCCAGGCGGGGCTTACCCATCTGTCTATTACCGACCACAACAGCGTAAGCGCCTACCGGGACCCGGTAATGGACCATTGGCGGGACCTGTTTCCCGGAACGCTTATACGGGGCGTTGAGATCACCTGCATGTATGAGGGGGAGATCGTAGAGGTACTGGGGTACGGCTATGCTCTGGACAAGCTGGAGGCCCTCCTGCCCCAACTGGTCCTCCCCTTCCGGGAAAAGCAGCTCCGGGAGGCCGAGCTCATTGCCGCTGCTTTTGGCAGAGCGGGCGTGGTCTACGACAAGGCGAACATCACCTTTGACCCGGACAGGGGCTCCTCCCGGAAAGCATTTTTACAGGAACTGGTCAAAACGCCGGAGAACCTTCGTCTCTTATCCGATCCCCGCTCGGCGGAGAAGTCCTCGGTCTTTACCCGGCAGGAGATCTACAATCCCGCCTCTCCCCTCTATGTGGACGAGTCCTCCCTGTATCCCACCCTGAAAGATGGAGCGGAAGCCATCCATGCTTGCGGCGGGATCGCCCTACTGGCCCACCTCTACATCTATGCTCACGCGCCTCAGTTCCGTGCCCGGCTTCGGTCCATCGTGGATGAGAACGCTCTGGATGGGTTGGAATGCGCCCATTCAGAGTTTACTCTGGAGCAAATGGTAGACCTGGAAAGCTTCTGCCGGGAGGAGGGACTGTTGATGAGCGGCGGCAGCGACTACCACGGCGCCCGGAAGCCGGACATTGGCCTGGGGACCGGCCGGGGGCAGCTGGCTGTCCGGGAAAGCTGTCTGGACGCCTGGCCTGAAAGGATCAAAAACACCTTCCTTTCTTAATTTCGAAATACAGAAAGCCCCACTGTGGAAATTTCCTCACAGCGGGGCTTTCTGTTACTTTTTTGGCCGGTCCGGCTCAGAGCTTCGCGATGATCTCCTCATTTCGAATGGCCGAGGCGGCCAATTCCCGCCGCTTCACAGCCAGGGCGTCGACCCTCTCCTCCCGGTGCTCCAGAGTCTCCCCAATCAGCCGAAGTGCGGTTTCTACCTCCAGCGTCTCCACCGTGCCGGCGGTGGGCTGGTCCAACAGCTTCAGGTTGGCGTCCAGCTTGGGATCATAGCTGATCCCCACTGCGGGCACCGCCATGTTGGCGGCGAAAATCAGGGAGTGGAGGCGCATGGAGAGCACCAGACGGCTCTTTCCGATCACCGCCATAATGTCCCGTCCCCGGGGGGTATTCTCCAGCAGATAGCCCTTCTCCTTCATTTTCCCCAGGATACGGCGGGCCATGGCGTCGTCCACCCCCTGCTGCATGGGGATAAGGAGAGGCTTGAGCCCATACCGGGTCACAACGCCGTCGCAGATGGCGGCCACCCGTTCCTCCAGGTTTTCATTCTTCCGCCAGGGACGAATGGAGACCACCAGGAAGGGCTCCTCCCCCACCCCCGCGGCATCCAGCGCCGCCTGGGCCGCCGCGGAGTCCCCAGGCTCCAGCAGATACACCGGGTCGGCAGTGACCGCCAGATCGGAACGGTCCACCCCCATACTTTGCAGCTCCGCCACAGACGCCGGGTCCCGCAGGGTGATGTACTCTGCCTCCCGCACTGCCCGGGCCACCCGCTTTCGGTTGCCCGGATAATCCACGGGGCCGATCCCATTGGCCAGAAGAAACACCTTCTTGCCCCGGCGCTCGGCCATACGGATCACCAGCAAATAATAAAGAAGGCTCCGGGTGGAGGTAGCGTCCTGAAGAAGGCTGCCCCCCCCCGAGATCAGAGCGTCACAGCTTTTTACCGCCTGATATAGCTTCACGGGAGAAAACCGGGGCACTGCCCGGCAGCCGTAGGTGGCCTCGGTCAGACCGGGGTTCCCGGACAGTACAGTGAGCCCTGTGCCCGGGCAGGTACGGCGGACGCTCTGGCTCAGGGCCTCCAGAATAGCCTCATCCCCCGCGTTGGAGTAGCCATAGTAACCGCTGACCAGAATGTTCCTGGGGTGAAGAGCGGCCTCATAAGCCAAAAGAGCGTCCTGGGCCATACGGCCCACCGAATAGTGCTCCAAAATGACCTGACGGCAATACCGGCCGGATATAGTCTTCTCCTCCGGGCTCAAAGCCAGCAGACGCAGAATATCAGCCTCCATGGTCCCACTGTCAATGGGGTCCTCCCCCCGGCAGCAAAAGTTGGAAGAGATCGCCCGCTCCAGCTTGTCGGGGGTAAAAATGCCCAAATACCCCTCATTTCCCGCCACCAGTGTGGGCTTGGCCGCACTCATCGCCTCCAGAGCCGCCCGGGAGACGCCCACAAAAACGTCTCCGGCGGCCACCATGGCGTTGATGTCGCTGCGTGGCCCGGTCATAACGATGGCCTGGCGGCCGAGCTTCTCGTTTTGAGCTTGGGCCTTTTCCTTCAGCTCCTCCAGCACATCGCCGCCCCCCACCAGCAGAAGGACCAGCCCCTCCACCCGCTCGCAGAGGGCAGGGGCCAGGTCAATGAGGTGCCGGGCCGCCAGCGCCCGGCTGTCATCCATGCGGCTAACATGGGAGAGAACGGGCGCCCCGGCGGGGATCCCAAACTCCGCCTTGACCCTCTCCCCCGAAACCGCCGGAGAAAAGCGCTCGGTGTCAATGCCATTGATGGTGATAAACACATCCTGTCCGGGGACCCCATAGCTGTCCCGCAGGTATCTTTTGATATCCTCCGAGACCGCGATGGTCTTTGTGCCCCAGTTGGTCAGATAGCGTACCATTCCCTCCGAAGCAAAGACCCAGTGCGCGGTGGTCACAAAGGCAAAGCTTCCTTCCCCACGCAGCAGACCGCAGAGAAACCCAGGGATCCGGGCATGGGCATGGACCACCTGGGGCTTCTCCTCCCGGATCACCTTTTTCAGGATCTGATAGGAACGGTACATGGGCTTTAAAGCCCGGCTGTTGAGGGGGGCCTTGATATGGCGGATTCCCACACGGTCCAGCTCCTCCACATACACCCCGCCGTTGGATACCACCAGGACCTCGTGTCCCCGGCGTTTCAGCTCCTTGGCCAGTTCTATGATATGGGTCTCGGCCCCACCAATGTCCAGGCCGTTGGTGGCCATTAAAATCTTCATGGTCCTCTCTCTTTTCAGCCCATGGTCCAAATGGTAGCCGCGACCGAGCAGTATTTGGTATAGAAGTACAACGTGGCGTTCGCCCCCATCTCAAAGGTGCGGGAGGCGTAGTACCGGCCGTTGCTGATCAGACCGTCGGCCTCCACGGTGAGGTACACATCATACCGATCCCGGGCGGGAGCCTCCTTAAAGCTTCCATCCATCAGGTCATATTCCCAGACAGCAGGCGCCGATTCCACTTTGGTGATGGTGCCCAGGTAGGTATCGTGGTCGGTATCCCAAAGCTCGTCCCCCTCCCGGAAGCCGTCCACCGTCCAGGAACGGACTCCATTGACCCGCAGGGTATAGGTAAAGGTATCGTTCTCCCCCCGCAGGGAGGTGGTCTCGTTGGTAAAGAAGCGGAGATACACCGCCACAGCCAGCACCAGGGCAAAGAGGATCACAAAAATGTCAATGAGGCTCACCTTGCCGAAGAGCCTTCCCTTTTCATCCACCAGCTTTTTCATTGGGCATCGCTCCTTTCAATGGCCAGCACCACGCCCGAGCAGAAATAGCCCGGTCCCTTGGCCGACACCTGCGTCCCGATCTTGATGATATAGCCGCCCGAGACCAGAATATCCTGCTCCGTCTCGGTGGCAGACGCCTCAATGACCACCGTGGCGGTCTGGAGGGTAGAGGCCACCGCTTCCCTGGTACCGCCCTCTTCAAAATCCTGAAGCTGGCGGACCGTGGCCCCCACCTCTACAGAGACCACCTTGCCCAGGTCGAACTTTTTGACCCGGTCCACCAGGCTGTCCCCCTCCTGGATCAGAGAGGCGGTGTTGTTCTGCATATTGGTAAACTCCACGGTGTAGCGCACTGTGGAGGATTCCCCTTTGTTCCCCCTGCCGGAGAACAGGACCAGGACCGCCCCCAAGGCGATGATGACCAGGATGACCACCACGTCAAACAGGTTGAACAGGTCCCTCCAGCTCTTTTTTTTCTCATTTGCCATGACGCTTTTCCTCCCATGCTTTCTGATAAAATTCTTCGGTGTTTTTGGCAAACCGCCGGGCCGTAAACTTTTTTTCGTAGATCTCCCGGGCGCCCCGGCCCAGTTCCTTTACCCGCTCCGGCTTGTCCAGCAGCTCCTCCAGCCGCCCGGCCAAAGCCCCGGCATCCCGGGTGGGGAAGGTATAGCCGTTGACTCCCTCCTCAATGAGCCAGGGGTTACCGCCGTAATCGCTGATCACCGCCGGAACCCCCATGCTGAAGCCCTCCAGCAAGGCAAGACTGGTGGCCTCGGTCCCCCAGGAGGCGTTGAGCTGAACGTCCAGCAGGCTCAGGATCGGGGCCACATCGGAGACAAAGCCCAGGAAGCTCACCTGGTCCTCCAGCCCCAGCTCCTGACAGCGGGCCTTGACCTCCCCCTCGTAGCCGCCGGTGCCGGCCACCAGAAGCTTTACGCGCTTCCCTTTGTCCTTCAACCGCCGCAAGGCTTCCAAAATATCGGTATGTCCCTTATAATCCTCGATCCGGGCCAGGATCCCGGCCACAAGATCCCCGGCGGTAAGCCCGTATTTCTCCCGCAGGGGCGCCAGTTCCTCCTCCCCCTGCCGGACCACCGGCTCCACTCCGTTCATCAGAACGGTGACCCGCTCCCGGGGGATCCCCCCTTCGGTAAGGTTGTCCACCGCCGCGGGGGACACCGCGATGATCTGGTCCGCGTAATGCGTATTGATCCATCGGTTGAGCTGTCTGCCCGGGAATTTTTTCAGATAACTTTTGGTGGGAAACACAGAGTGGCGGGTATAGATAACCACCCTTCCCTCCCGCCGGGCGGCGATCCGTCCCGACATGGAGCCATGGGTGTGGACGACATCCGGCCCCACCCGGCGGATGAGCTTCCGCAGCTCCTTGATGACCCCCGGGTCCATGGACTTATCCGCCATGCCGTCCACCTCATAGACTACGCTTCCCAGCGCCTCCAAAGGTTCCTTCAGCTTGCTGCCCCGGGGAAGGGCCACCGACACATCGAAATTTTCCTTGTCCCGGTATTTCAGATAATTGATGAGCACCCGGCCGGCACCGCCGATGTTGGTGTCGCTGATGATATTCATGACCTTCAGCATGTCCCGGCCTCCTCTCTGCCCCAGTTCCGGGCCAGAGCGGCCCCCAGAGCCAGGACCACCCAAAACATCAGCTCCACCCGGTAATTATAGAAGGAATAGTCGGTAACGCTCTGGGCCAGAAAGCCGGTGAGGGAGCACAGGAAGGCGATGGCCTGGAGCCGGGTCTTTTTGTCCAGGCTCCGCCGTATCCTTCCCGTCAGGACCCGCACCCAGGAGAGAACGCCTCCCATAAAAGCCACAAAGCCGCTGATCCCGCATTCCACCAAGATCTGAAGATAAAGGTTGTGGGCATGGGGCGCGGCGATGGTATTCAGACTGTACAGCGGATAGACCGTATTAAAGGCGGTGATGCCCGGACCGATACCACTGACCCAGTAATCCTTCAGCATATCAATGGTGGCGATCCAAATATTGAGCCGATAGGAGGTGGAAGTATCGCTCATATCCGCAATGCTGGCGATACGCAGCAGAATGGTCTCAGGAAGGAAAAAGAGCAGGCAGATACAGCCGATGACCCCCAGCACAATAAACCGCCGGTCCAGCAGCACCAGAAAGAGGGCAGCCGCCAGCGCCAAGCCCAGGTAACCGCCCCGGGAGAGGGTAAGCACCAGACACATCACCATGGCCCCGGTGGCAACCCCGGCGGCCGCCTTCCCCTGCCGGGTCCGGGCGGTGAGGGCGGTCACCGCCCCCAGGGGAATGATGAGCAACAGATATTCGCTGAGCACGTTAGGGTTATCCAGGGTGGAATAGACCCGCAGGGAGACCCCGTTCTCCACAAAGGAATCGTCCACCCAGGCGGCAGTGCTCTCCACCCCCAGGATCACCTGGGCAAAGCCGTAAAGGGAGACCAGGAACCCCCCCAGCACCAGAAGGGCAATGAGCGCATCCAGATGCCGCCGCTCCGTGACGGCGTTCTGGAGCACGATGGCGAAAAGCACAAAGGCTACGGTGAGCATGCCCCCCTTCAGGCTTCCCTTGGGCGTCACCGAGGTGAGAGTACACACCAGATAGACCGCGGCGAAGAGATAGACCCATTTGTTCACCGGGGACCAAACCAGCTGCCGTTCCCGGTCCCGCCCCAGGCAGATAAGCAGGGACAGGGCGCAGACCAGTACCAGCCCCAGCACTGCCATAGTGGGCAGCAGCGGAGCCGCCAAAATGGTCAGCCCGCACCACAGCAGAAGCCGGGTGGAGATAGACCCCTCCAGGGCCTTGTCCAGCCGGGTGACCCGAAAAAGACCGCACAAGGCCCCACGGAGGCGGTCAAAAAAACGGTTCAGAGCGCTTTGAGAACCCGGCTCCTTTCGCTGCCCGGTAAGGAGAAGCGCCAGAAAGCTCTTTTCCCACTGGCGGTCGATCCATCCCGCCGCGGCGGTGAGCCACCGAAACAGGACGCTTCCTTCTAAAAATCCATTCACCTCAAGACCCTCTTTTCATCCGATTTTTCAACTGAGACACAATGAGCTTTGCCTCGGGAAGTCCCAGAACAGTCACCAGCACGCCATAGAGCAGCACCCCCAGGAGCACAGGCACCCCCAGCGCCACCAAACGCCCGGTTCGGGGAGCCAGCCACCCCCTGCAAGCCGAAACCGCAGCTCCCATCAGGACCGAAGCCATAAGGGCCTTTGCCCCATCCAGGCAGAAGGTTCGGTCCCCAAACTCCAGCCCCCGCTTTTTCAGTGGGAAATAGAGTAGCAGGGCATTGACCAGAAAGGCGGCCGACGAGGCCCAGGCCACTCCGGCTACATCCAAAGGCCCGGTGAGCAGAACGCACAGCAACAGGTTCACCCCAATGGAGGCTCCCCCCGCCACCAGCGGGACAATTCCCCTCTGTTCGGCAAAATATACCCGGCAAAGCACCGCCTGGGCGGCATAGCCGATCATACCCAGGGACATACAAGTGAGGGCCCGGGCCGTGATGGATACCGAGAAAGCGTCAAACCGGCCCCCGCCATAGATCAGCTCTACAATAGGCTCAGCCATGACAAAAAGCCCTGCCGCCATGGGAAGAACCACCACCAAAGTGGTGTGCATGCTCCCCCGGATGGTCTCCCGGAGGGCGGCGCGGTCCCCGTCGGCGTTCTCCCGGGAGAGCTTTGGGAAAATATAGTTGGTCACCGAAAGAACGAAAACACCGGCAATAACGGTAAAGAGATTATAAGCCAGCTCCAGGGCGGTCACCCCTGCCCCGTCAAAAAGCCGGGAACCAAACTTGGCGTTCACCGTCTGGTTGATGGGCAGCACCCAGGTGGATACCATCACGGGGAGCATCAGGGCAAACACCTTCCGCATTCCCTCGCTCCGCAGGCTCAGGGAAGGGTGGTAGGCAAAGCCCCGCTTTTTCAGGGAGGGGACCTGGATCAGTGCCTGAAGGAGCCAAGCGCCCAGGAAGGTCACGGCCAGCCCCTGAATGCCGAAACGGTCATTGAGGGTAAAATAGTAGAGGATCACAGCGCAGTTGGACACCAGGGAGATGGCCGCCGGGATGTTGAACTCCCCCAAGGACTGAAGGACCCCCACAAAGGAAAAGGCCACCCCGGTAAAGAGCACCGTGGGCATCATCACCCGGGTGAGCTGAGCGCAGAGCTCCGCTGTTCCGGCGTCGTAGCCGTCAGCAAAAAAAGCGGTGAGCTGGGGGGCAAAGACCATCCCCAGTCCAGTGAGGAGTGCACAGAGCAGAGCCATCACGGTCATGAAGTTTCCGGCGAAGCGGTTGGCCTCCTCCTTCCCCTTCTTCCGTAAAATTTCAGAGTAGACCGGGATCAGGCTGGCGCTGATGGCCGAGGCAAACACGGCGTCGAAAAAAACCCGGGGGATCCGGCTGGCGGTGAGGAAGGCGTTGGCCTCCATGCCGCTTCCGTAGTTCACCGTCAAAAGCCGGTCCCGGTAGAGCCCCAGCAGCTTGCCCACCAGGGTAATGAGCATCATCAGGCTGACCGCCTTCACCGGCTTCTCATTCTCGTTTTTTTTCAAAAATGTCGCTCCTTTTTATGGGAGGGTCCATAGCGCAAGACCATCCCTTCTGTTTGTCAAGTATTTCCATTTCCACCCACCCCGATTCCCCTAAAAAACCATTGGAATGACTGGGCAATTTCGGGAATAAATTAGGGTTCAGATTATCATACCATATATAGGGTTTGATTTCAAGAAAAAACCTACCTCTGGAATAAGAATTAAGATCTCGCTCCCATACTTTCTGTTTATATCCCGCCACACTATTGACAATCCGCAAATAATTTGGTATTCTACTTTCAGAGATTATCGGTAAAATGTACCAAAAGACCCCCCATTTTTACTCCATTGAAAGGATGATACGACATGGGTTTTTTTGACAAGCTGTTTAAGAAGGAGGAGCCTGCCGCTCCTGTGGCTCCTCAGCTTTACGCCCCCGCCACCGGCGAGGCCATCCCTCTGGAGGAGGTAAAGGACCCCGCTTTCAGCCAGGGCATCCTGGGTCAGGGCGTGGGCATCAAGCCTGCCGAGGGAAAGATTTTGGCCCCCTGCGACGGCACCGTGGCCCAGATGTTCGACACCGGCCACGCCGTCAGCATGGAGACCTCCTTCGGCGCCGAGATCCTCATCCATGTGGGGCTGGATACGGTGGAGCTCAAAGGCAAGGGTTTTAAGATCCACGCCAAGGCCGGAGACAAGGTGAAGAAAGGTCAGCTCCTTATCGAGTTTGACATCCCCGCCATCACCGCCGCCGGCTACGATGTGACCACTCCCGTGGTGGTGTGCAACAGCGACGAGTTCAACAATGTCAAGACCCACACCGGGCCGGTCACCAACGGCGATCTGGTCATTGAGCTGGAGAAGTAAGAGAGGCTTCTCCTTCCCTTTTGTCTTTCACTGCCGCCGTGGGCCGGCGGCGTGTTAGAGTTTTGTTTCAAAGAGATCAGTAAAGAGAATGTTAGGAGGAAATTATTATGATGAAACGACTGCAAAAGCTCGGCAAAGCCCTGATGCTTCCCGTGGCCGTTCTGCCCATCTGTGGTATCCTGATGGGCATCGGCTATGCTCTGTGTCCCGCCTACATGATGGGTCCTGAATGGGCCGCCCAGTTGGGGCACGCCACTTCCGGCGTCGCCTATTCCGTTGGCTTTTTCCTTATCAAGGCCGGCGCCGCTCTGATCGACAACATGGCCATCCTGTTCGCCATCGGTGTGGGCGTTGGTCTTTCCAAGGACAATGACGGCACCGGCGGTCTGGCCGGTCTGGTTTCCTGGCTCATGATGACCACCCTGGTAGGCTCGGCCGGTGATTACGCCCCCGCCCTGGTGGCCAATGAGACCTGGTCTGTGGCCTACTCCAAGATCGCCAACCCCTTCATCGGCATCCTGGCCGGTATCATCGGCGCCCTGTGCTACAACAAATTCAAGGACACCAAGCTGCCTGACTTCCTGGCCTTCTTCTCGGGCAAGCGGAGCGTGGCTATTGTCACCGGCGTGGTCTCCATCATCACTTCGGCCATTCTGCTCTTCGCCTGGCCCGTCATCTTTGGCGTGTTGGTCTCCATCGGCGCCGCCATCTCCAAGATGGACGTGATCGGCGTGGGCATCTACACCTTCCTGAACCGTCTGCTCATCCCCACCGGCCTTCACCACGCGGTGAACAACGTGTTCTGGTTTGACGCCATCGGCCTGGGCGACCTGTCCGCCTATTGGAGCGGTCAGGCCGGCATCATCACCAAGGAGCTCATGGGCAACAACATCTCCTGGAGCGTCGGCCAGTACATGGCCGGCTTCTTCCCCTGCATGATGTTCGGTATCCCCGGCGCGGCCCTGGCCATGATCAAGAACGCCAAGAGCACCAAGAAAAAGTACGCCATCGGCATCGTGGGCTCCGCCGCCATCTGTGCTTTCCTCTGCGGCGTTACCGAGCCCTTCGAGTTCGCCTTCATGTTCCTGGCCTTCCCGCTCTATGTTGTCTACGCTCTGCTTTACGCGATCTTCGCCATGATCACTGTGGCTCTGGGCTTCCGGGCCGGCTTCTGCTTCTCCGCCGGCGCCACCGACCTGTTCTTCTCGGCCTTCCTGCCCGCCGCCAACAACACCCTGATGATCCTCCCCCTCGGCATTGCCACGTTCGTCGTGTTCTTCCTGGTCTTTAACTTCGCCATCAAGAAGTTCGATCTGAAGACCCCCGGCCGTGAGGACGACGACACTGAGGGCGAGATGAAGATCGAGCTGGCCAACAATGACTACACCGCCATGGCCAAGATCATTCTGGAAGGTCTGGGCGGCGCTGAGAACATTGCCGAGGCTGACCACTGCATCACCCGTCTCCGTATGGAGGTCAAGGACAACCTGAAGGTGGACGAGAAGAAGATCAAGTCCTCCGGGGTCTCCGGCATCATCCGTCCCAGCAAGACTGCTGTGCAGGTGATCGTTGGACCCAAGGTCCAGTTTGTCTTTGACGAGCTGAAAAAGCTGCTCTGATCTTTCTTTCTCTATGACCTCTGTGGGGCCCGCGCAGAGGAAGTGAACTGCCGTAAACGCCGGGGCGGTCTGCAAAACGGACCGCCCCGGTGTTCCCATCCTTCCCGGTCGTTTCCTTTGACAAGGACCAAGGCGGGAAACGGCTTGAGTCTTGTCAAGTGAAACCATCAAAATAAAAATGAAATCAAGGAGGCAATTCTGATGCTGTATCCCAAACTTCTGATCGCCGCCAATCCCGAGGAATGCGCCAAGCTGGCCGCCAACCACTTTGAGGAGCTGATCTGCTCCAAGCCCGCCTGTGTGCTGGGCCTTGCCACCGGCTCCACCCCCATCCCCCTCTATAAGGAGCTCGTCGCCCGGGAGAAGGCCGGAAAGATCGACTTCAGCCGGGTCCGCTCGGCCAATCTGGACGAGTACAAGGGCCTCACCGGGGACCACCCCCAGAGCTACCGCTATTTCATGCAGGACAACCTTTTCAACCACATCGGCATCAAGCCGGAAAATACCATTGTCCCCGATGGCCTGGCCACGGATGTGGAGGCCATGGCCAAGGCCTACGAGGCCCAGATCGAGGCCTGGGGCGGTGTAGACCTCCAGCTACTGGGCCTGGGGCACGACGGCCATATCGGTTTTAACGAGCCGGAGGACGTCTTCCCCGTCCACACCCACGAGGTGGAACTCACCGCTATGACCCGGGAGGCCAACAAGCGGTTCTTCGGCTCTCTGGAGGAAGTCCCCACCGCCGCCTACACCATGGGCGTTGGCACTGTTATGGCCGCCCGCAGCGTCCTGATGATCGTTACCGGCGCCGACAAGGCCCAGATCGTGAAGGAGTCCTTCTTCGGCCCCGTGACTCCCCAGGTCCCCGCCTCCATCCTTCAGTTCCACCCCGACGTCACCGTGATTTTGGATGAGGCCGCCGCCTCCAAGCTGTAAAAACCGAAAACGGTGTATTTTTACTGAATTGACACAAAATACGGTATATCCGTGTTGAAAGGTTGAATTGTCATGCGATATTGCAACGCGCGTATTTTTACGGAAAAGGGCTTTGTTTTCGGAAGCTTTGAGGTCCGGGACGGCCGTTTTGTCTCGGTGACCCCCGGCGGTCACGGAGGCGGCGTGGATCTCCAGGGCGCCAAGGTGATCCCCGGCCTGGTGGACGTCCACACCCACGGTAATTCCGGCTGTGACTTCTCCGACGGGGACGAGGCCGGCCTGCGGAAAATGGCTGCCTATGAGGGCAGCGTAGGCGTCACCTCCTTCCTCCCCACCTCCATGACCCTGCCCTACGAGGTATTGGAGACCGCCTTCTCCACCGCCCGGGCGGTGGCCGATTCTCCCGATAAGGGGAGCGCCCGGGTGCTGGGCATTGACATGGAGGGCCCCTTCTGCTCCCTGGCCAAGAAGGGAGCGCAGAATCCTGCTTATTTGAAGGATCCCGACCTCCAGGCCTTCCGCAAACTCAACGAGAGCTGCGGCGGCCTGGTAAAGATCGTGGTGGTGGCCCCTGAGCTGCCCGGCGCCGAAGCCTTTATCCGTCAGGCCGCCCAGGACTGCGTGGTTTCCATTGCCCACACCGACGCCAATTATGACCAGGCCAAATCCGGCATTCAGGCCGGAGCCTCCCACCTGACCCATCTTTACAACGCCATGAACTCCCTTCACCACAGGGATCCGGGCCCCATTGCGGCCTGCGCCGAGGAGGAGAACGTGATGGCCGAGCTCATCTGCGATGGCATCCACATCCATCCCGCCGCCGTTCGGGCCGCCTTTAAGCTCTTCCCTGGCCGTATCTGCCTCATTTCGGACTCCATGCGTGCCTGCGGCATGCCCGAAGGCGAGTCCGACCTGGGCGGCCAGAAGGTATTCCTCAAGGGCCGGAAGGCCACCCTGGCCGATGGCACCATCGCCGGCTCAGCCACCAACCTCTACGATTGTATGCTCTCCGCCCTGTCCTTTGGCATCGGCGAGACCGAGGCCATTCTGGCCGCCACAAGGAACCCTGCCCGGTCGGCAGGGCTGGAGGACCAGGTAGGCGCCATCCACCCCGGCCTGTACGCCGACTTTGTGGTGTGCAACGAGGATCTCACTGCCAAAGCGGTCTATATCGGAGGGGAAAAAGTCTGAGGAAATAGAGAAAGGGGAGGCCGCCAGGATGTATCCGCCTTCATTGGATAACTTTCGTGTTGAAAAGGATGGAGTCTCGGCTTATCTGGACGCCTTTCACTTTGATATTTCTCTCTTTGGCTACTGGAATCAGGGCAAGATCCGAAGGCTGCGAAGCCTGCTGCTCAGCGACATTAAGATCGCCTTTGCCACCCAGGGAAGCTGTAAGATCACCACAGCGGATCTGGAGCATGAGGTAGGACCGGGAGACCTGGTGATCCTCCCGCCCTATACTCTGCACGATGTGGGCTTTACTACGGATGGCTCTGTGGAATCCTTTGAGTTCCACATCAGCATTGCGCCGGCCCATGCCCAACAGTGGTTCATTGACAACCTGAAGGGACAGATCTATTTTCCTGGTGTGATCACCCCGGAGCTGCGCCAGCGTATCATGGCGGTCTACGCCGAGACCCGGGCCGGGGCCCAGGGGAGCTATCTTCTGACCAAGCATATCCTTGTGGAGCTCCTTCTGCGCGCACTGACCCTTCTCCGGGCCGACCATCAAAGGCCTCCCACCCTCAACAGAAGCCTGGGCAGCCGGGAGAAAACGGCGGCGGACTTTCTCCATTACGTGGACGGACATTACCGGGAAAACCTGCGCACCAAGGACATTTGTCGGGAGCTCAATGTCAGCTCCAGCTACCTCTCCCGGTGTATGCAGGATGTGGTGGGGATGACCACCACCCAGTATATCACCCACTATAAGCTGCTCCGGGCCAAGGATCTTTTGAAAACAGGGGAACAAAATATCCAGGAGGTTTCCGATCACCTGGGCTTTTCCTCCGTCTACTACTTTAGCCGTCTGTTCAAGCAGCACTTTGGGGAAAGTCCCTCCCTCTTCATAAAGCGGTATGTCAAAACCCCAACCTAAAATAAAAGGTCCGTATGCCTTTCGGCATACGGACCTTTTATTCACTCAGTCGGTCACATAATAGACCTGGCGGACAGACTTTCCAAAATAAGGGCTCTCAGGGTCATAATACTGCGGCCGGGAGGAGCCTTCCTTGTTGTAAGTCCATTGCAGGGAGTTGACAATGTACTCTTCGGGGTCGATCTCGATCCAGTCGTTGACCTGAAGCAGCTTCTCAATAATGCCGGCCTTCTGCTCCTCGGGACGGGAATTCCAGGACTCAGCGCCGTACAGAGTCTCAATGTAGAGGTTGGCGGCGTACTTGGCTTCCTCGCTGGCGGGGTCCATGATTTTGGCGGTCCCTTTGATCTGTACGCCATAGGAGTTGAAATAGTCGTTGGCGTAAGCCACATACTCTTCCTCCGGGATCTGGTGATACCAATACATGACCACCTGGGGATTCTGCTTGATGTGCTCACACTTCTCCGTGCCCTTCTCACTGGAAGCGTAAAGCTTCATTGTAGTGGGATCCAGCACGAACTCCACCGAGGACAAACCGGGCTCATTGTTGTGGGAGGTGGCGATCTGGTACATCTCCCGGTAAGAGTAGACTGTGTTGCCCGCCTCGTCGGTCTTAAGGGGCCAGCCTCTCAGATAGTCCAGGGCCAGCGCCCGGATCTCCTCCTGAGGAAGCTGGAGGGCCTCGTCCACCTTATCGGAGGCGCCGGTGATGGCGTCCGCCACAGTGGGGGTGGTCACCGAATCCACCTTGTCCGCCTCAATCCAACCATTCTCAGCGGGATTCAGGACCCAGCCATTGGCGGCGGGATCTTTGACCCATCCCTCGGCCTCCAGCTGCGCGTCGGTCTTGGCCTGGCCGCAGGCAGTCAGGGAAATCGCCAGCACCCCGGCCAGCAAACATGCGATGCTTCTTTTTTTCATGGTAAAAACTCCTTTCTTTCGGTTGTGGCTTTTTGCTTGTCACAGTTATAACTATATCATCCCCGGAGCTCTTTTTCCATGTCGATTTTTGCCCAATTTTTGCAGAAAGAATGCCTGGCCTCAGAATAGAAGCAGCCCCCGGGGTCTCCCGGGGGCCGCACTTCGGTTTTAAGCGGTCATGGGTCAAATGAAAAAGCCGCTTTCCTCTTTCAGAAAAACAAACTCCCCACCTGATAAATCAAGAAGCTCATAAACCAAGCCACAGCCACCTGGAAGCACACCGAAAACACCGTCCATTTCCAGCTCCCCGATTCCCGCTTAATGACCCCGATAGTGGCGGCACAGGGAACGTACAGAAGGCAGAACACCATCAGGCAGTATGCGTTCAGGGGCCCGAAGCCCATAGACGCCAGCCCGGCGTGGACCGCGGCCATGCCGACGGCCGAGTTTACATTGGCCACCCGGAAGAGAATCGCGGTGGAGGACACCACCACCTCCTTGGCCGAGATCCCGGCAATGATGGCTACCACTACAGGCCAAAAGCCCAGTCCGGCGGGGGCCATGACGGGGGCCAGGGCATGGCCGATGAGGGCGGCGAAGCTCTCGTCCATCCGGGCGGTGTAGCCCCCGGGACCGAAGTTCAGGAGGAACCAGAGGAACACCGAAGCCACAAAAATTATGGTGCCCGCCTTGGTCAGGTAATCCTTCACCTTCTCCCAGACGTAGACCCGAACCGTCCGGGCCGAGGGCATTTTATACTCGGGCAGCTCAATGAGCAGAGGGCTGCGCTCCACCCCTTTGTTCTTCTCCAAGGACTGGATGACCCCGGCGGTGATAAGGGCCACCAAAATGCCGATCAGGTACATGGAATAAGCGGCCAGCATGGCATACTTACCGAAAAACAACTGGGAAAAGAGGATGTAAATAGGTAGGCGGGCCGAGCAGGACATGAAGGGGGTCACCAGCATGACCTTGAAGCGGTCCCTGCGGCTCTCCAAGGCCCGGGAGGCCATAATAGCGGGTACCGAGCAGCCGAAGCCTAAAACCATAGGCAGGAACGCCCGGCCGGAAAGGCCGATCCTCCCCATGATCCCATCCATGATATAGGCTACCCGGGCCATATAGCCTGTATCCTCCAGGAACGCCAGAGCCAGAAAGAGGATAAAGATATTGGGCAGCAGGGTCAGGATACTTCCCACTCCCGCAATGACGCCGTCGGTAATGAGGGCCACCAACAGCTCTCCCACGCCAAAATTAAGAAGGGTCTCCCCCACCAGGCCGGAAAACCATTCCACGCCCTGCTCAAAGAAGCCCGCCAGCAGGTCGCCCACGGTGAAGGTGAGGAAAAAGACCAGCGCCATGATCCCCAGGAAAATGGGAAGCCCCCAAAGGGGATGGGTCAGGAGCCGGTCGGCCTTCTCGGTGAGCGCCGCCTTCTCCTCCCGGTGGACCATGACCTCCGCCATGATCTCCTCAATGAAATCGTATTTCTGGTTGATGATCTCGGTCTCACAGGTCTCCCCCAGGATGTCCAGGGGATATTTTTTCGCCAGCTCTCCGTCCCCCTCCAAAAGCTTGATGGCGTACCAGCGGGGGTTGACCAGCTCCGGCCACCTCCGCTTCAAAGCGGTCTCCAGCGCGTCGATACGAAATTCCATGACCTCATCATAAACCATGGCGTAACGGCCGTGCTTATCCTGGTCGCCGGCGGTATTTCGGCCGTGCCACTGGTGCTCATGAATGATAGGGTCCCGGGTGCCCCCTTCGGCGTGGTGGGCAGCGGCGTGCATCAGCACCTCCAGGCCGGTGCGCTTCCGGGCGGACACCGGGATCACGGGCACGCCCAGCATCTCCGGCAGACGGTGGAGGTCGATCTCCATGCCCCGCTTCTCCACAATGTCCATCATGTTGAGGGCCACCACCACCGGCTTGCCCAGCTCCAAAAGCTGGAGGGTGAGGTACAGGTTCCGCTCCAGGGCGGAGGCGTCCACCACGTCGATGAT
>CAJUEU010000032.1 GCA_910585735.1 uncultured Oscillospiraceae bacterium
GGCGGGTCTCTTGTTACGCTTTTCTGTTTGGGAGATCGATGCCACCAGGCAGGCAAGGGAACGTCATTCGGCTGCGCCGAACGACCGTTCCGGGTCGTTTGTGCTTTGCACAAGCGACCTGGCGGGTCTCTTTTCCTCCCTTATAGGAAATAAGCGGCGTAGGTGTAGTACCGAGTGACATTGTTGAAGGACTGGGCCACAAGGGAAAACCCGGTGTCGTCCACGGTGACGCCATATTTGGAGCCGGAATCCCCAATGAAAATGCCGCTGTCGGTGCCCGCTTCAATGGAGATATGGACTGCCGCGGGGGCCCGGTCAAAGTCAAAGTGCCGGTTGGCGCCATCGCCTTTGTACCGCCCGAACACCACTTGGGGCCGTTTGGCCAGGGCTTGGTTCCGCGCGGAATTCTCGGCCTTGAGGGCGGCGTCCAGGAGGGTGAAGTTCTCGTTGACCTCATGGAAGCGGAAGTGGTCGGTGGACGTCCAGCTGTGGAGCTGGTAGTTGGGTGTCTTGTTGGTTGACATGGTTTTTCTCCTTTCGTGATTGAACTTGTTTGCTCCCTCGGGCAGCCGGCGACTGCCCGAGGGAGCCTTAGGACCTTAGCCTCCCTCCTTGAGGGAGGTGGCGCCGCCGCAGGCGGTGACGGAGGGAGTGCAAACCAGGTAGGTTCCCCCTCATCCGTCAGCCAAGGGACGTCGTTCGGCTTTGCCGAATGACGTCCCGGCAGCGGCAAAGCCACTGCCCGGCTGCCACCTTCCCCGTAAACGGGGAAGGCAAAGGGTAAGGGCGGCCCCTACATAACGGGTCTTTCGGCATGGGGCGGTAAGTAGGGACCAGCGTCCCCGCTGGTCCGCGGACCGATGAGGACATCGGTCCCTACGGAGGACCCCTCCGTCACGGCTTCGCCGTGACACCTCCCCTTTTAAGGGGAGGCTCGAGGTCCCCACATAGGGCTGGCAACCGCCAAAAAGAGATATTTTTTTGCAAGCAGGTCTCCTGGGGGGATCCCGCGCCCATTTTTATGAAAATTCCCTAAAAAGCCCTTGAACAAGCCTCCTGATGTGTGATACAATTACCATAGCACATTATGAAATGGAGGTCGTTTCCCATGTCCTATCGTGATACATACGAAAAATGGCTCCACTCCCCCGCCCTCAGCGAGGAAGAGCGCCGTGAGCTGGAGGCCATCGCCCGCGACGAGAAGGAGATCGAGTCCCGGTTCTTTGCCCCCCTGGAGTTCGGCACCGCCGGACTGCGTGGCACCATGTGCGTGGGCCTGCACCAGATGAACCGCCACGTGATCCGCCACGCCACCCAGGCCTTTGCCGAGGTCATTCTGGCCGAAGGCCCCGAGGCGGCCAAGCGGGGGGTGGCGGTCTGCCACGACTGCCGCAACCACGGCCGGGAGTTCGCCGAGGAGGTCTGCGCCGTCATGGCGGGCAACGGCATCCCCACCCGGATCTTCGAGGCCCTGCGCCCCACCCCCGAGGTCAGCTTCGCCGTCCGGGAGTACGGCTGTATCGCCGGGGTGAACGTCACGGCCAGCCACAACCCCAAGGAGTATAACGGCTACAAGGTCTACTGGCAGGACGGGGCCCAGCTCCCCCCCCAGCACGCCGACGCGGTGGCCAAGAAAATGGGGGAGATCGACATTTTCGAGGGCATCCAGCGCATGGACTACCAGGAGGCCATCCAGAAGGGCCTTGTGACCATCATGGGCAAGGAGACCGACGAGAAGTTCCTTGCCAAAGCCCTGGAGCAGGCCACCGACAAGGCGGTGGTGGCCAAGGTGGCCGACCGGTTCAAGATGGTCTATACCCCCTTCCACGGCACAGGCCACAAGCTCATCCCCGAGGCTCTGAAGCGGCTGGGCATGAAGCACGTGATCTGCGTGCCTGAGCAGATGGTCATTGACGGCGACTTCCCCACGGTGGTCTCCCCCAACCCGGAGAACCCGGAGGGCTTCGCCCTGGCGGTGGAGCTGGCCCGGAAGGAAGGGGCCGACTTCATCCTTGGTTCGGACCCGGACGCCGACCGTGTGGGCCTGATGGTCCGGGGCAAGGACGATAACTTCATCGTGCTCACAGGCAACCAGACCGGGGTTTTGATGCTGGACTATGTCATCGGCGCCAAGAAGCGGGCAGGTATACTCCCGAAGAACGCCACCGCCCTTAAGACCATCGTCACCACCGAGATGGCCCGAAAGGTGGCCGAGGTCAACGGCGTCCAGTGCTTCGACACCTTCACCGGCTTTAAGTTCCTGGCCCAGAAGAAGGACCAGCTGGAGCAGAGCAGCGAGGGGGAGGTCATCTTCTCCTACGAGGAGAGCTACGG
Source organism: uncultured Oscillospiraceae bacterium (assembly GCA_910585735.1). GTDB lineage: Bacteria > Bacillota > Clostridia > Oscillospirales > Oscillospiraceae > Vermiculatibacterium. Next base: position 2,335 of record CAJUEU010000032.1, read on the forward strand.
CTACATGATGGGCGACTTTGTCCGGGACAAGGACGCGGTCACCGCCGCCGTGGTGGCTACCGAGATGGCGGCCTACTACTACGACCGGGGCATGACCCTCTACGACGCCCTTCAGGAGCTCTACGAGAAGTACGGCGACTACCAGGAGAAGACCCTGAACCTGGTGATGCCCGGTCTGGACGGGCTGAAGAAGATGGCCGACCTGATGGCTTCCCTCCGCGCCCAGCCCCCGGTGGAGATCGCCGGGGTGGCGGTGAAGGAGCAGAAGGACTACAAGGACGGCAGCGTGGTGAACGTGGAGACCGGGGAAAAGACCTTCATGGAGCTCACCGACTCCAACGTGCTGCGGTACGAGATGGCGGACGGCACCAGCGTCATCGTCCGGCCCTCGGGCACCGAGCCCAAGGTGAAGGTCTACATTCTGGCCAACGGCGAGAGCAAGGCCGCCTGCGCCGAAAAGGCAGCCAAGTACACCCTTTGGGCCGAAGGCCTAAAGGATTAATGGGGTCCCCGCAAAGCCGCGAAGCGTCTTTGTGGGGAGAGGAGGCACAGTGAAATGAGCAAGCCCTGCCGTTTACGGCGGGGCGAGGTATATGGAACTTGTGCCGACGAGGGCCGAAGGCCTAAAGGGTTAATCACGGAAAAATCAAACACACAGCCAGGGCTTCGTCCGTTCCCGGACGAAGCCCTGCTTTTTCGGCGTGGGAGTTTCCCTTTCCTCCTTTTTTGGAGGAAACACCGAAAAATTTTTCGGTAAATTTGCATAAAGTTTGGAAAATGTCTTTACAAGTGGGAAAAGGACCCTTATAATGAAGATGTATCTTTATGGATGTGTGAAAATCCACAAAAAAGGATAGAATAGAAACAGCCGAGAAATCGAACCGTTTGCCAGACGGCAAGGTCTGGCGGAAAGAGCGAGGGTGCTTGTTTGACAAAGTATGTGATCCGCGGCGGAAAGCCGCTTTATGGCGAGGTGGAGATCTCGGGGGCCAAGAACGCCGCCGTGGCCATTCTGCCTGCCGCCATTTTGGTAGACGGGGTCTGCCGCATTGAAAACATTCCACAGATCAGCGACGTGACCCTCATCCTGAACATCATTCAGGAGCTGGGGGCCGATGTGCGCACCATCAACCGCTCCACCGTGGAGATCGACGCCTCCCGGGTGCGGAATATTCTGGTGCCCGACGTGCTCACCCGGAAGGTGCGGGCTTCCTACTACTTTGCCGGGGCCCTGCTGGGCCGATTCGGCAGGGCCGACGTGGCGCTGCCCGGCGGGTGCGATTTCGGGGGCCGCCCCATCGACCAGCATTTGAAGGGCTTTGCCGCCATGGACGCCGACGTGGACGTGGTGGGGGGCATTATCGAAGCCCGGTCCCACACGGGACGGCTGATCGGAAACACCATCTACATGGACGTGTCCTCGGTGGGCGCCACCATGAACATTATGCTGGCCGCCACCCTGGCCCAGGGCACCACCGTCATTGAAAACGCGGCCAAGGAGCCGCATATCGTGGACCTGGCCAACTTCCTCAACTCCATGGGGGCCAACATTATGGGGGCCGGGACGGACGTCATCAAGGTCCGGGGGGTAGACCGCCTGAGCGGCGGGAGCTACTCCATCATCCCCGACCAGATCGAGGCCGGGACCTACATGGCCGCCGTGGTGGCTACCGGGGGCCAGCTTCTTATCAAGAACGTGATCCCCAAGCACCTGGAGTGCATCACCGCCAAGCTGGTGGAAATGGGCGCCAAGGTGGAGGAGATGGACGAGGCGGTCCGGGTCACCCGGACCGAGCCTCTGATCCGCACCAACGTGAAAACCCTGCCCTACCCGGGCTTCCCCACCGATATGCAGCCTCAGATCGTGGCCTGCCTCTGTCAGGCCGAGGGCACCAGCGTACTCACCGAAGGGGTCTGGGACAACCGTTACCGCTACGTGGACGAGTTCCGGCGGATGGGGGCTCAGATCCAGGTGGACGGCAAGGTGGCCGTCATTGAGGGGGTGGACCATCTCACCGGCGCGCCGGTGGAGGCCTGCGACCTGCGGGCGGGGGCCGCGCTCATTATCGCCGGCCTGGCAGCCCAGGGCGTCACCGAGGTAGGCCAGGTCCAGCACATTGAGCGGGGTTACGAGGATATTATCCGCAAGCTTTCGGGTATTGGGGCGGACATTCACGTGGTGATCACTCCCGACGAGGAGAACCACACTCAGGCAGCGGGGTAAAAAGCCAGCGCTCAGGTAGCGGGGTAAAGCAGGAAATAAGAAAAAGGCGGCTGTGTGCCGCCTTTTTGTCTGTCTTGCTGTAAGTGGAAAACGGAAGAGATAGGGGACGTCATTTTGCTCCGCAAAACGACCGTCCCCGGGCGTTTGCGCTTTGCGCAAGCGCCCCGAAAGGAGCTTACTTATGGAACTTCGCACCCTGGCCTCCGGGTCCTCAGGCAACTGCATACTGCTTTCCCACAAGGGCGTCCACCTGCTGGTGGACGCCGGGATCTCCTGTAAGCGGATCCTCTCCGGCCTGCGGGAAGCCGGGGCCGACCCGGCCGGGTTGGCGGGGATCCTCATCACCCACGAGCACTCCGACCACATTGCCGGGCTCAACACCCTCACCAAACGGCTGGGGATCCCGGTGTATACCAGTCCGGGCACCGCGCGGCAGCTCATCCGGCGGATGGCGTGGCCGGCGGGGCTTCTCCATGCGGCAGCGCCCGGCGAGGTCTTTGACATCGGACCCTTTCAGGGGGTAGGCTTCACCACCTCCCACGACGCGGAGGAGTCCATGGGCTTTTCCCTCTCCTGCGAGGGCCGCCGGGCGGCGGTGGCCACCGACCTGGGCTATGTGTCCCAGCAGGTTTTGGAGGGCGTATTGGGGGCCCATCTGCTGGTATGCGAGGCCAACCACGACGTGGAGCTTCTCCGCATGGGAAAATATCCTTACCATCTGAAGCGGCGGATCCTGGGCGAGCAAGGCCACCTGAGCAACGAGGCCGGGGCCGAGCTTGCTCTTCGCTGCGTGGAGGCGGGGGCCCACACGGTGCTTCTCTCCCACCTGTCCGAGGAGAACAATACCCCGGCGCTGGCCCTTGGAGCAGCGAAGGCCGCCCTGGCGGGGCACGGGGACATAAGGGTGGCGGTCTCCCCCCGGCACGAGCTCTCCCCCCTGTACGAGGTGTGAAAAATGATGAATATACATATCCTTTGCGTGGGCAGGCTGAAGGAAAAATTCTATGCCGACGCCGTGGCCGAGTACCAGAAGCGGCTTTCCGGCTATTGCCGGCTCCAGATCACCGAGCTGCCGGAGGAAAAGCTGCCTCAGGAGCCCTCACAGGCTCAGATCGACGCCGCCCTGCGGAAGGAGGCCGGGGCCATCCGAGCCAAGCTGCCCCCCAATTCCAGCGTGGCGGCCCTGTGCGTGGAGGGGCGGACACGGTCCAGTGAAGAGCTGGCCGGGCTGCTGCGGACCTGGGAAATCGATCCGGCCAAGCATCTGGTGTTCCTCATCGGCGGCTCCTATGGCCTGGATGAGGCTTTGAAGCGTGAGGCCTGGGTCAGGCTTTCCATGTCACCCATGACTTTCCCCCACCACCTGGCCAGGGTCATGCTGTTGGAGCAGATCTACCGCGGGTTTAAGATCAATGAGGGAAGCAGGTATCACAAGTGACCGCCAAGCCCGCGAAGCTCCCCCGGAGAAAACGTCCCCTTTGGGGGAGCTTTTGCCGCGAGCTCCTTCAAAGACCTCCCCTTACGCCCCGGTCCCCCGGGGATTTTCTGGTTGCAAGATACTCCTAATATGCTATAATGATACGCAGGGTTTTCCCCTGCAGCATGGGACACAACAACGCAACACAAGGATGTGGAGCAATATGAATATTATTATTGTAGGCGACGGAAAGGTAGGCGCCGCCCTGGCCGCTCAGCTCTCAGGAGAGGGGCACGACGTCACCATTATCGACTCCAAGCAGGATACCCTGCTGGAGAGCGCCAGCCGTCTGGACGTGATGGTGGTGGGAGGCAATGGCGCCAGCATGGCCACTCTTCGGGAGGCCGGGGCGGAGAAGGCCGACCTTCTCATTGCCGCCACCAGCCGGGACGAACTCAACCTGCTGTGCTGCCTCACCGCCAAAAAGCTGGGGGTTGGCCGGACCATCGCCCGGATCCGCAACCCTGAGTACGCCGAGCAGCTGGTGGAGATGCAGGAGGAGCTGGGGCTCTCCCTCACCGTGAACCCGGAGCAGGCCGCCGCCCAGGAGGCCTACCATCTGCTTCAGTTCCCGTCCTTTTTGAAGCGGGACTCCTTTGCCAAGGGCCGGGTGGAGATCGTTGCCATCCCGGTGGACAAGGACTCCAAGCTGGTGGGGATCCCCCTCTTTAAGCTCTATGAGATCGCCGGGGTAAACGCCCTGGTATGCGCCGTGGAGCGGGAGGACGGGGTCCATGTGCCCTCGGGCTCCTTTACTCTTCAGGAGGGGGACACCATGTACGTCACCGCCGGCATCCGGGACCTGGCCCGGCTGGTAAAGAACCTGGAGCTGGTCAAGCGGCGGGTGAAAAGCGTGCTGATGATCGGCGGCTCCCGGGTGGCCCTCTATCTGGGCAAGCGGTGTTTGGAGAGCGGCATCAACGTGAAGATCATCGAACGCAGCCACGAGCGCTGCGTGGAGCTGTGTGAGGCCATGCCCAAGGCCACCATCATTGAGGCCGATGGCTCCCGGCAGGACGTGCTGGAGGCCGAGGGCTTCCAGCATTATGATGCGGTGGTCACCCTCACGGGCATTGACGAGGAGAATCTGGTCCTCTCCCTCCAGGCCAGCCACCAGGGGGTGGCCAAGGTCATCACCAAGATCAACCGCCTGGAGTATACCGACCTCTTCCGCAAGATCGGGGTGGGCTCCATCATCAGCCCCCGGGGGCAGTGCTGCGCCAACATTCTCAGGTATGTCCGAGCCCTGTCCAGCGCCAGCGGCGAGGACAGCGTGCTCACCCTCCACCCCATTGTGGATGGCCGGGCCGAGGCGCTGGAGTTTTTGGCCGGGCCGGACACGCCTCACCAGGGGGAGCAGCTGAAGGACATCCCCCTGAAAAAGGAGATGCTGGTGGCCTGCATCACCCACGAGGGGCAGACCATCATCCCCAAGGGCGACAGCAGCTTTACCGCCGGAGACACGGTGATCGTGGTCACCACCGGGACCCGGGCCATCAGCGAGCTGGGCGATATTTTCGCGGATTGAAGCAGGGTGAGTAAATGAATCGTAAAATCATCGGAAAGACCCTGGGCTTTCTTTTGCTGCTGGAATGTGTATTCCTGTTCCCCTCGGCCTTTATCGCCATTCTGGACCACCAGAGGGAGCTGCTGGGGGCCTTTGTCGCCTCCATGGCGGTGGCCGCCGGGCTGGGGCTCTCCCTTTCCTTCCTCTGCCGGAAGGCCGAAGGCCGCTACTACGCCCGGGAGGGCTTTTTGATCGTTGGTTTGGGGTGGCTGGTGCTCTCCGCGGTAGGCGCCCTCCCCTTCTGGATCTCAGGGGAGATCCCTCATTATGTGGACGCCCTTTTCGAGGTGATCTCAGGCTTTACCACCACGGGAGCCTCCATCCTCACCAGTGTGGAGGATATGTCCCGGGCCCTTCTCTTCTGGCGTTCCTTCACCCACTGGCTGGGCGGCATGGGTATTCTGGTGTTCCTGCTGGCGGTGGTGCCCATGGGCAAGGGGGGCTACAGCGTCCACCTGCTCCGGGCCGAAAGCCCCGGACCCAGTGTGGATAAGCTGGTGCCCAAGACCAGGCAGAGCGCCACCATTCTGTACTCCATCTATATCGCCCTCACGGTACTGTGCGTCCTCTTCCTCCTGGCGGGGGGCATGCCGCTCTTTGACAGCCTGTGTACCGCCTTCGGTACGGCGGGCACCGGCGGCTTCGGCATCAAAAACAGCTCCATGGCGGCATACTCCCCCTATCTTCAAACGGTCTGCACCGTGTTTATGGCCCTCTTCGGGGTGAACTTCACGGTCTATTTCCTGCTTCTGCTGGGGAAGATCAAGCAGGCCCTTCTGGGGGAAGAGCTGCGGCTCTATCTGGGCATCATGCTGGGCTCCATGGCCCTCATTACCTGGAACATCCTTCCCCTCTATGGGGGGAGCGTCCACGCCGCCCTCCATGACGCCGCCTTTTCCGTGTCCAGCGTCATGACCACCACCGGCTTTGCCACCGCCGACTTCAACCTGTGGCCCCAGCTCTCCCGGACCATTCTGGTGATCCTGATGGTGGTGGGAGCCTGCGCCGGCAGTACAGGCGGCGGAATCAAGTGCTCCCGGGTGCTTCTGCTGCTGAGGTCTCTTCGGACCCGGATGCGGCAGATGCTCCATCCCAGGAGCGTGAGCCTGGTGCGGCTGGAGGGACGCACCGTAGGGGAGGAGACCGTTCAGGGGGTCTACACCTACATGACGGCCTACTGCGCCATCGCCATCCTCTCCATCCTGCTCCTCTCCTTGGACAACCTGTCTCTGGAGACCAACTTTACCGCTGTTATGGCCTGTCTCAACAACATCGGCCCCGGCCTGGACCTGGTAGGCCCCACTGGGAACTACGCCCACTTTTCCGACCTTTCCAAGCTTGTGCTCATGCTCAACATGCTCCTGGGCCGGCTGGAGATCTTCCCCCTGCTCATCATGCTCTCCCCCCACACCTGGAGGCGGGCGGCGTGACTTAAAATCGAAAACAGCCCGGCCTTTTGGGGAAGGCCGGGCTGTTTTTTTACTTACGCATCTGATAGGGGGCCATCTCCAGGCGAACGAAAAAGCCCTGGGCATGCTGGCAGATAGGGCAGATCTCAGGCGGACGGGTGCCCTCCGAGATGTACCCGCAGTTGAGGCACATCCATTTACACTCCACATCACTCACAAAGAGCTTGCCCGCTTCCAGAAGGTCGGCAAACTGGCCGAAGCGGTCCCCATGGGTCTGCTCGATGCGGGCGATCTGGGAGAAGATGTGGGAGATCTGGGGGAAGCCCTCCTCCTTGGCCACGTGGGCAAAGCCGGTGTAATCGTGCTCAAACTCCTGGTACTCGTTGTGCTGGGCCGCCCGAAGATGCTCCAGCAGCGTGGGGTACAGGTCGATGGGGTAGCTGCCGTCGATGGAGATGTTCTCCCCGGGGAACTGGGCAAGCTGGTCGTAAAAGACCTTGGCATGGGCCAGCTCCTGGTTGGCGGTGAAGGTAAACACCGCCTCAATGACGTGCAGGTCGTTCTTCTTGGCCACACCGGCGGCGAAGGTGTAGCGGTTCCGGGCCTGGCTCTCTCCGGCAAAGGCCCGGAGAAGGTTCTTCTTGGTCTCGCTCTGAGCAAATTCAACGGACATGATGATCCCTCCCATTTTATGGATAAGGTAAGTATGCCCGCTTTTCCGCCGGATATGCGGGGGCAAAGCAAGGGAGAGCCGAAAGGCTCTCCCTTGTCGTTCGCTTACGAAGAATCAGGCAAAAGAACAACCATGACGGTATCCGTCACACAGGAGACATGAACCCCTAAGATGTGGTAAACTGGAAGAGCGGGAAAAGCCGGGGGACGGTTTGCACAGAGAGTGCGTTTTTAGAACATGACCGGGCCGCCTTCGAGCACACAGGAATGTCCGTGAGAGGACGAACGCTAAACTACGAAAAAATCAGGCGGCCCTCCCGCAGATTTCAGAAAGGGAGGGGAGCGTATGGATGTCCTCATGGAGTGCTGCTGCGGTCTGGACGTCCACAAAGACATGGTGGAAGCTTGTATCATCCAAGGCTGGCCGGAGGAGCCGGCCATATACCGGGAACAGTTCGGCACCAGCGGGAAGGAGCTGTCCCGGCTGGTGGGGTGGCTCATGGAGCATGAATGCCACCACATTGCCATGGAAAGCACCGGGATCTACTGGCGGAGAGTGTACGAAACCATAGAGGAGGCACCCCGCTGGGACTGTTTGCTGGTGGTCAATGCCCGGCACATGAGAAATCTACCCGGCCGGAAGAGCGATGTGAAGGATGCTGAGTGGATCGCCACTCTCCTCCGTCACGGGCTGTTGGAACACAGCTACATCCCGGAAAAAACCATCCGGGACCTGCGGGAATTCTCCCGGCTGCGGCGGGTGCTGGTTCAAGAGAAAAACCGCCACATCAACCGTCTGGAGAAGTTTCTCCAGGCCCACGGCTTCCGGTTGTCCTCTGTTCTGAGCGATATGCTATGTGTCAGCGGGAGAAAGCTGCTGAACACTCTGGCTCAGACGGGGAGGCTGACCCCGGAGGACGTACTGGAAGCCGCAGGTCGGAGACTGAAACGACCCTTGGAAGAGGTCTCCGAAGCGGTGTGCGGCGGTTTAACTCAGGCCCAACGATCCCTACTCCGGCTTCTGCTGAAAAAGCTGGCGGAGGACGAGGAGGATCTGGCCTACATTGACCGGGAGATGGAACTTATCTTTGCCCCTTACTCCAGAGAGATGGAACTGCTGGATTCCATTCCCGGCATTGACACTTTAGCGGCGGCTACTATCTTGGCGGAGCTTGGTCCTGCACCCCAGGAGAGCTTTCCCACTCCGCAGCACTTAACCTCTTGGGCGGGGTTGGTCCCACGAAATGACGAGAGTGCCGGGAAGGTGAAATCCCGGAGTATTCTACCGGGGAATCCCTATCTCAAAGTCATTCTCTGCCAGGTAGCCTGGATCGCTGTCCGGGCCAGGGGGAGCAAGTTCCATTCCTGGTTTTGGTCCCATCAGGGAAAGCTGGGCCGAAAGAAAGCCATCATTGCTGTTGCCAGAAAGATCCTCATTCTGATCTACCGCCTGCTGGAACGGGACCAGCTTTACGACCCAAATTACTCTCCTGTTCCGGCCTGATTCTATCTGCCTTTTCACGCCCACGCTGTGGGCGCTTTTGGTGTGTCCTTTGGGCCTTTTCCTTCTTTCTTGGGGTTCACGCTAACCGTCCCCTTGTCTGCCAAAGTTTGTCTTTTAGAAGACCCGGAGACTTTTTCAGTGGTTTCGGACCGTTCCTCTGTCTGGTCCCCCTGTCTGCGCTATCTGTCTGCTATAGGCAATTCTACAAATACGGCAGGCTGCGTTTCATAGATTTTCCCATCCACAGCCAAGTTACCTAAGTCTGTCAGAACTATTGAGACAGCATCCCAATTCCCATCCGCAAAAAAAAGAATGTGATAAGTTGTTTTCCTTAGTTCCAGATTACTTTTTCTCCCAAACAGGTTTTGCGTGTTCAGATGAAAAGAAAACTGTTCCAGATAGTCCACCAAGGTTTCCACATCATGTCCTTCAAGGAAAACATTTTCAATATCTTGTCCGCCTCTATTGATCCAAATAGAAGCCTTTGTTGCCCGCTCGGCCTTTGGGTAAATCTGGCAGAATTGCCGCTGAGCATTAACGGAAAGGCTCCATATGGCAACCGCCAAAACAATGCTCACAGCAACAAACCACGCCACAAACACACACCGTTTCTTGCCAGTTTGGCTTCTCATCGTTTCACCTCATTTTGCCGTTACCCACTTAAAAAGGACATCCTGTTCGATTGTATGGTTCACCTTAATTCCAGGTGCCGAGGCAAGTCCACTCACTATCCCTAATATGGCATCACGGTTTGAATCATTTATGTCGGAATAAACTTCCGAATCCATCGTTACTAAATCAAATGGATGACTGGCATCCGAAGGATTTTGATAATAATATTCGGTGTAAGGATATACCCGGCCAAATTCGCGATTATAAACATTTCTAAAGGAATCTCCTTCTTTCACATAGAAGGCTCGATTTGTAGGATAGATTCTTGCGTAACACTCCACCCAGTCCCCAACATAAGTCTGGTGATCCGATGGTGCACCAAGAATGCTGCTTACCACAGTCCATTGTAGCGAAACCACAGGACTCGATACAAAGCACATAGCTAAATCAATTAAACCTTTTCGCCATTTTCCCATATCTGTATCTGAATCATACATTGTTTTAGTCGTTGTGTATATGCCTCTTGAGGTAAAATAGCTATAAATATCATAACCCCCATATGTAGCAAGAAAAACCGGTTGAGACGCTCTTGCTTTTGGAACAAAAACAGTGTATTCTTCAAGGACAATATTGCCTTTTTGAGCATATTCGTCCAACTCTGCTAAACAGGCCTCCTCAATATAACCAAGGCCTATCTCATCTAACTCGAGGGCAAGGACCCCATCTTTCGCCTGCTGAATTCTTTCATTATTGGACAAATCACTCAAAAGCTGAATGCCATCCTCCGAAGCAGCATCGCTGAAAACAACGACCTCATCGTATTCGGGTTCATCATTGGCCGGAGTTTCCGCAAACGCCGGGGCAGCCAGGGACAGACACATAGCCAGAGCCAGGAACATAGATAGGAATTTCTTTGTCATCCTAATCGTCCTCCTTTGTGATCGGCAGCATGGCGGATCCGCAGGGAAGAACAATGGACAAAGATTTACCTCTGCATGGGACTCACCCAGCCCTTTCTGGTCATACAGAGAAACGCTCTCTGTGCTTTGACCAATTTTTTATTGAAGCTCTTCTCTATAATTGTATTGTATGATATGTTTGCCTATTTGTCAACAAATATATTCCAGATCGTTCCAACTTTGCAAAGAGGCCCTGCTTGCGGCAATTCAAACCGCCCCCGGACCAGCTCAAGAGGTCCGGGGGCGGTTTATTGGAACGCCGTTATTCTGCCTACTGTGGGGGACAGCTACATGCTCCCCAAAAATGCTTCAATGCGCTCTCCGGCCTGGGCCACCGGGTCGGCCGCCATGTCCAGCCAGTGGACGTCGCGGTCCTTTTTGAACCAGCTCACCTGCCGCTTGGCAAAGCGCTTGATGGCCCGGCCCAGCTCCCCGGTCAGAGCCTCCCGGGTGGGAAGCTCCCCGGTAAGATAATGGAGGATATAGCGGTATTCCAGCCCCAGGCCCTCTAAAAACTCATCGGTCACTCCGTTTTCCCGGAGCCCTTGGACCTCCTCCACCATACCGGCGTTCAGCCGGGCCTCCAGACGGGCGTCGATGCGCTCACAGACGGTCTCCCGGGGGTAGGACACTCCCAGGGTCAACACATCGTAACGGGGGTCCCGCTGGGCCTCGGCATGGGGATCCTCCCCATTTTGGAGCTTTTCAATGAGCCGCACCAGCCGGGGGCGGTTGTGAAAGCAGTCCTCGTCCAGCTCTACCCCGGCCCTGGTCAGCAGCTCCCGCAACTCCTGGGTGGACTTGGTCTCCAGCTCGGCCCGGAGGGCCGGGTCAGGGGGAGCGGCATGGAACACGTAGCCCTCACTCACCGCTCGGACATAGAGCCCGGTCCCCCCCACCAGGAAGGGCACCTTTCCCCGCTCCAGGATGCCGCCGATGGCGGCGTAGGCCTCCTGCTGGAACCGGGCCACCGAATATTGCTCTCTCGGTCCGGCCACGTCCAGCAGATGATGGGGCACCCCCTCCATCTCGGCGGGGGTGATCTTGCCGGTGCCCAGGTCCAGACCCCGGTAGACCTGCCGGGAGTCGGCCGACACGATCTCCCCGTTATACTGCTTTGCCAGGGCCACCCCAAGCCCACTTTTCCCGCAGGCGGTGGGACCTAAGATCACGATCAGCTTGGGCTTGCCCATGGGAACCCCTCCTTGGAAAGCAATGTTTTTGTTATCATACCACATTTTTTCCCGGGAGGCAACGAAAAAGGCCCCGGGTTTCCCCAGGGCTTTTCCATGTACGCCTTTCTTACAGCCAGTCGTCCACCACGTCCCGAAGGTGAGTGGGGCTCACCTGGTTGCGGACCAGCAGGTCCATGAGCTCGTCGATCCTGGGAATACTGACCGTGATGTTGGGCACCACAGCCCTCTCCCCGGTCCGCCGGGAGGTCACCGCCGCTCCGTAGCTCTCGCAGGCGAAGGCCCCCGCCTCCACCTGGTCCACCAAAATGGAGTAGTCATAGGCCCCTTGGTCACCCAGTTCCGGGTAGAGTGAAAACAGGTCCAATTTCAACTCCCTCATCTTGTGCTCTCCTTTCTTGCTTTTTTAATCTAGACACATTATATTGTGTTTTTCACGAAATGTATAGTAAAAAGTTTCGATGGAAAACGACACGTGGTTTGTCTTATGTAGACCGTTTGCCTTTATCAGTCAACTGAAAACAAAAAATTTCTTGTACTTTGTCGAATTATGAAAGAAAAAAGTTGGAATATTCTTCCAAAGCTCTTATCACAAAGAATAACACTGTGGAAAGTATCTCCAAAACGGGAAAAAAGCGGCCGTTGATGCCCTTCTGCCGGTCTGGTAAAATGGGCAGTAAGGGAGGGTTTCCATATGCTGAGACGACTGAGCCATCTTTCCCGGTTCGTTTTGAGCCGGGGCCTTTTCTGCTGTGTTCTCCTGCTGGCCATCGCAGGGCTTTTGCTCCTCCGGGCAGGAGAGGGAGGCGTTATGGCCCCCAGGTTTTACGACTATGCCCAGGTCTTTCTCTACGCCGCCCTGGGCGCCTTTGGCTGCGGAACCGTGGGCAGCCTGCTCACCGAGGATATGATGCGGCATCTGGGAGAGGCAAAATAAAAAACAGGGGGACAAAAAGTCCGGGACCATCGGTAGGATGGTCCCGGACTTTTTCAGCCTTGAGGCGCACAAAGAATGTCACTGGCGACGGGGGTGTAGAGCAGCCTGGCCAGAGCCCCGGGCTCCCCGGTTTGCCCCAGGGCCCACATGAGCTTGGCGGTGAGGGCCTCGGTGGTCATGTCGTAAGCCTCCAGCACTCCCAGGTCGGTTTTCAGGCTGTGGCCCACACTGTAGACCGCCAGGTCGCTGCCCTCGTTCTGGACCTGGGTGGTGACCGCCACCAGCTTGCCCGCGGCCAGCCCCTCCCGAATGACCCAGTAGAACTCCCCGTCGGCTCCGGCGGGAACGCCCCCCACCCCGAAGCTTTCCACAATGACGGCGTGGCTCTCCCGCAGGAGGAAGGCAAGCTGGTCCGGGGAAGCTCCGGGGATCAGCTTCATGAGGGCGACCTTGGGGTCCAAGGTATCAAAGAACCGGGGCCCCTCCCCCCGCGGGGGGCACAGATAGGGAATGAGTTGCCCGTCCCGCACCACCCCCAGGGCGGGGTAGTTGATGCTGGAAAAGGCGCCGAAGCTCTTGGAGTAAGTCTTTCTGGCCCGGGTGCCCAGGATCACCGCACCACCGAATACCACCGTGACCCCAGGGATGCGTCCGTCACAGGCCACGGTGAAGGCGTCCAGCAGGTTGGTCTTGGAGTCGGTAACGTCGGTGTAGATGGGCTTCTGGCCTCCCGTGAGAACGATGGGCTTGGGGCTGTCCTGGATGAGGTAGCTGAGGGCGGCGGCGGTGTAGGCCATGGTGTCTGTACCATGACTGACCACAAAGCCGTCGTACTCCTCATAATGCTCCCGAATGGCATTTTCCACCGTGAGCCAGTGGTCGGGGGTCATGTTGGTGGAGTCGATGGAGAGCACCTGGAGGCAGTCTACCTTGCAGAGCTCCCGCAGGGCCGGGACATAATCCAGAAGGTCGGCCCCCCCCAGGCCGGGAGCCAGACCGGCCTCGGTCATCTCGGCGGCGATGGTGCCGCCGGTACCCACCATGAGAACACGCTTGCGCATAAAAATCTTCTCCTCTTTTTTCTGTTAGATGTATGGGTTCGTCCCACTTCTCCTCCTGTACCAACTCCGTTTGAAAGGAGGGAAGCAAACCATGCTGACCATTATCGAACTATCCCCCCGCGCCGACGGGGGCCACGGGCTTCAGAGCCAGAGCCACCGTACCCAGTGCTGGCTGGAGGGCTGGGTGACGGTGCCCCCCGCCCTGGAAGCCGCCGTCTGGGAGTGCGGCGGATACTGCGAGCTAACCTTGGACGACACAGGCGCTTTGGTAGGCGTCACCCCCGCAAAGCGGCCCCCGCAGCCTGAGGCTGAGCCTACCGAATCCGAACGGCTCCGGGCCGACGTGGATTTTTTGGCGGCCCTGGCAGGGGTGGCCCTGTAAACGAAAGGAGAGAGCAAATGGACGTTTTTGAGCTGGCGAAAAAGTACTATCCCAGGCTCTGGAGCAAGGACCGGCTCCGGCTGCTGGAACAGGCCGGGCGGCTCACCCATGAGCAGATGGAGGAGCTTTTGAGAGGTGGTGAGGCCGCATGACCGGGCAGGACCTTCGGGACAAGGTGGTAACCGCCGCCAAGGGCTGGGAGGGGCGGCGGGAGTCGGACGGCTCCCACCGGGAGATCATCGACCTTTACAATTCCCACACTCCCCCGGCCCGGGGATATAAAATGAGCTACACCGACCCTTGGTGCTCGGCCTTTGTGAGCGCGGCGGCCATTCAGGCAGGGCTCACGGACATCCTCCCCACCGAATGCGGCTGTGAGGAACACATCAAACGATTTCAGGCCCTGGGGTCCTGGACGGAGGAGGACGGCTATGTCCCCGCCCCCGGGGACTGTATCTTCTATGATTGGCAGGACGACGGGCAGGGGGACTGCCTGGGCCGGGCCGACCATGTGGGCATCGTCACCGCCTGTGACGGAAAGACCGTGACCGTCATTGAGGGGAATCTGAATCACGCCGTGGGCTATCGGACGATCCCGGTGAACGGCAGGTTTATCCGGGGTTACGGCGTTCCCGACTACGCCTCTCTGGCGGACAAGCCCCAGAGCACGGTGCCGCCTGTGCCGGCGCCTCCCTGGTATCAGCCCTACGCCGACTGGGCGGCAGCCAGGGGCATCGCCGACGGCACCCGGGGGGACGAGCCCTGTACCCGTGGGGAATGCTGGGCCATGCTGAAGCGGCTGAGCGAGGGGAGGTGAGCGGTATGGAGAACAGCGTAAAGGCCTTCAAGGCTGCTCTCTCCGCCGCCGTCAGCCTTCTCACCACCCTGTGGGGATGGTTTGGCTGGCTCATGGTGGGCTGGATCCTGTGCATGGCCCTGGATATCGCCACCGGCATGGCCGCCGGGCTCCGGGCGGGGGAATGGAGCTCCAAAAAGGCCCGGGAGGGCCTTCTCCACAAGGCGGGCTGCGTGGCCGCCGTCACGGCGGCGGGGGTGCTGGACCTGGTGGTGGGGATGCTCACCGCCTCCCTCCCCGCCGGGACCCTCCCCTTCACCTACACCGTGCTCCTATGTCCCATCACCACGGTATGGTATCTGCTCGCCGAGGTGGGCAGCGTCATTGAGAACGCAGGGTCTATGGGAGCGCCGGTGCCCCCATGGCTGAAAAAGGCCATCGCCGCCCTCCGGGACAGGCTGGAGGAGGACACATAGGCCGGGACAAGGGGCCGGGGCATTTGCCCCGGCCTTTTTGTCAGTAAATGCTGTTGTAGATCCTTCGGATCTCGTCGGGCACCGACACGTAGGAAAAATCAGGCTGGTAGATAATATTGATGTCCCGGGTCATCTTTGCGTTTTCAATGGGGACCACCACCAGCCGCCCCTCCCGCTCCTCCTCCCGGCAGGCGCTGTGGGCCACCAGAGAGACCCCCAGGTCGGCCGCCACCAGGTTTTTGATCATGGAGACGTTGTCCAGCTCCATCATCACGTTGAAGTTCCGAATGGATTCCCCGTTGGACATGAGGAAATTTTCAAAAAGCATCCGGGTGCCCGCAGTGGAGGGGCGAAGGATGAGCTTTTCGTTTTTCAGCTCACTGAGCAAAATACTGGGCCGGGAGGCAAAGCGGTGCTTGGGGGAGACCACCAGGCAGAGAAAGTCGGTGTCCAGCAACAGGGTATGGAACCGGCTCCCCGGCAGGACTCCCTCCACAATGGCAAGGTCCAGCTCATAGAGGCTCATCCTGTTATAAATATTTTTTATGCTGTCCGTGGTGATGTTGATGTGGACGTCGGGGTGCTGGTTGCAGTAGATGGCCAGCACCTGGCTCACCAGGTTTTCTCCCACGGTATGAGTGGTGCCGATGTTCAGGTGGGTCGCGTTGGTCCGACTGTCCTCCAGGGCTTGGCGGGCCTGGCGGGCAATGGCGGACAGCCGGTGGGCATACTTCACCAGAAGCTCCCCCTCCTCGGTAAGGATCAGCTCCTTGCGGCCCTTCTGGAAGATCTTGACCTCCAGCTCCTCCTCCAATTGCCGGATGTGGTGGCTCACCGCCGGCTGGGTCAGGTTCAGGACCTGGGCCGCCTTGGTATAGCTTCCCTGGCCCACCACCGTCAGCAGGGTCACGATCTTGTTGTCCACCATGGCCATGGCCGGTTCCTCCCAAATTTCCGCCCTCTTAGCTGAGACGTTTGATAAGTGTTTTCTATTTTATCACAGTCTCCCGCCGGAAGCAAGACAGGAAAAGGACCCACGCGGGCGCGTGAGTCCTTTGGATGCGGGTCCTGTCACAGTCCCTCCCGGTTCTTCAGCCGGACCACCACGGCGGTGCGGTCATCGGCGGCTCCCACCCGCTTCTCGCTCTCCTCCATCACCAGACGGGCCAGGTCCTTGGGCTTTTCTTCGCCGCTCTTTTCCAGCAGCTCCCGGAGCCAGCCGTCCTCCTCGGGATCGGCCACCCCGTCGCTGACCAGGAGCACCCAGTCCCCCGGTTTCAGCTCCAGCGGGGTCACATCGGGGCTCACCGCCCCGTCGGCCAAACCGGCGGGGAGGGCAGAGCCCGATACCCGGCGGACCTCCTCCCCACGGCAGACATAGGTGGAGGCCGCCCCCAGCTTGCACAGCTCCCCCTGCCCGGTGAACAGGTCCAGCCGGAGCAGATCCACGGTGGTGAAGGCCCCGGTCTCCTCATTGCGGAGAGCCAAGGCCGAATTCACAGTCCGCAGGGCGGCGGAGGCTTCCATCCCCGAGCGGAGGAACTCCTCCAAAAGCCGTACCGCCAGGGCACTCTCCCGGTGGGCCCACTCCCCGCTGCCCATGCCGTCGCAGAGGAGCACAAAAAGGCTGCCGTCTCCCCGGCGGAACCAGGTGCCCGTGTCCCCGCTCTCCCGTTGCCCTTCCCGCCGGCGGGCAGCCAGACCGGCCACCGCCATGAAGGGCTCGGCCTGGGTAAAGGTCACCCGCCCCGGGGCTTCCTCCTCCCGGCGGAGGGGGAGCCCCATAAGCTGGGAGAGGGCGGAGCGGTGCTCCTCGGTCTCCAGCTGGTCCACCTCGTCCCCCTCCAGTTCCAATCGCAGGTGCCCCGCCTGGTCATAGTAGACCGCGGTCTCCCCCTCCACCCCCAGGCCAGCCAAGTAGCCGCGCAGCTTTCGGTCCCGGTGAAGGTCGGGGGTAAGCTCGGCGGCGAGCTCCGAGGAGGCGGAGGAGAGGATCTGGGACAGGGTCTCATACTGCCGGCATACCGCCCCCCGGCTTTCCTTCAGGCGGCTTTGATATTGCTGGCGGTAACGCAGGGCGGTGAGCTCCTCGTTGGCCGTGCCCAAGAAGGCCGGGAAGCGGACACATCGGCTGGCAAACCACCCCGGGTAATCCCCCGCCTCCCCCTTCCCCTTCTCCAGCATGGCCGAGAGGGCGTCGTTCAAGGCGTTGTAGGTGCTGATGGAATCCTTTCCCCAACAGGTGCCCCGCAAAGGACAGCCGGCGCACACCCGTTGGGCGGCCCGGTCAAAGATCCGGGCCGGGTCGGCATCGTTCTGCCGGTCTTGGGGAAACGCGGAGCGCAGACTGTCCCGCACCTGGCGAAAGGCCCGGGCAGTATCCTCCAGCCTTCGGGCGGCATAGGCGGCGCACCGCTGGGCCGCCCTGTCCCCCTCCTCCCGGCGAAGCATAGCTCCCAGCTTGTTGAGATGCCGCTGGGGCAAAAGCAGAAAGCACACCGAGGCCAGAAAGGCCTCGTAGAGGGCGCCGACCCGGGGCTCTCCGCCCCAGCTCCAGGCCACGGCCACGGCGTTGGCCACCACATAGGTGATGGCCCCGAAAAGCCGCCCCTGCCTCCAGGCCGCCCCGGTGAGAAGTCCGGCAAAGCCGTAGGCCATGGTGTAGAACCCGCCTCCCCCGGACACCAGGTCCATTCCCACGCCCACCGCAACGCCTGCGGCGGCGCCCCTGCTCAGGCCGCCGGCATGGGCCGCCGCCATCACCAACAGCACCCCCAGCCCCCGTCCCAGGGAAATGTCCCCGAAAATGGTCAGTCCCGCCAGAGCGGAAAGAAGACTTCCCGCCAGAAAAAAGAGGCTGACGGTCTGCCTGGCCGAAAGCTCCCGCTCCCCGGTCTCCCAAGGCGAGAGGGCAATGCGGAAGAAGTAGGCCGATCCCCCCGCCAAAACCACCTCGGTAATGAAAAAGGCGGTTTGCGCCACGTCCCAATTGCTGTCGCTTAAGTAGATAAACCCGGTGACCGCGTCCATTACCGCCGCCGTCGTGGGCATAAACCAGCTCTTTTGATAAAGCCGAACGTCGTAGAAGGCAAACGCCACGGAAAAGACCAGCACGCAGGCGGCGGCATACCGCAGTCCCGCGGTGAGCCCCCGGAGAAAGAGGTAACCCAAGCTGGCTCCCAGCAGGGCCCACAGCCCGTCCATCCCTGAGCCTGAGCAGGCCACCACCCCTATTCCAAAGGGGGCATAGCCTCCGAAGATCTCCCCACCGGCCAGCACAGCTCCCAGCAGAAAACGCATCAGCTTTTCCGCCGTCCGAACCAAAAAAGGGGAATGGAGGGCCGCCCTCCCCTTCCGGGCCAGCGCCTCTCCCACTGTGATGCTCCGGCTTTTCCTCTGCTCCGCCATACCTGTTTCCTCCTTGGTAGCTTGTCCACATCCCTGTCGGATGTGAGCAACAGTATATTCCAAATTTTGGAAATTTTCTGCCGGAATTTGGAACCATTGTCAAAAAGGATAAAACGTGATAGAATAGAAAAATCTTATTTTCCATCCTATCGAGAGGAGGCCTCCTTAACTATGAATATCGGCAATGTGGTCCTCCCCTCTCCCCTGGCTCTGGCCCCTATGGCAGGGGTCACCGACCTGGCCTTCCGTGCCATCTGCCGGGAGCTGGGGGCGGG
>CAJUEU010000033.1 GCA_910585735.1 uncultured Oscillospiraceae bacterium
TCCTGGAGACCGGCATCAAGGTGGTGGACCTCATCTGCCCCTACGCCAAGGGCGGTAAGATCGGCCTTTTCGGCGGCGCCGGCGTGGGCAAGACTGTGCTCATCATGGAGCTCATCAACAACGTTGCCAAGCAGCACGGCGGCCTGTCGGTGTTTACCGGCGTGGGGGAGCGTACCCGTGAGGGCAACGACCTCTACAACGAGATGAAGGAGTCGGGGGTTCTGGCCAAGACCGCCCTGGTCTACGGCCAGATGAACGAGCCCCCGGGAGCCCGTATGCGGGTGGGCCTTTCCGGTCTTACCATGGCGGAGTACTTCCGGGACCGGGAAAACCAGGATGTGCTCCTTTTCATTGACAACATCTTCCGTTTCACCCAGGCGGGCTCTGAGGTTTCGGCCCTGCTGGGCCGCATGCCTTCCGCCGTGGGCTATCAGCCCACTCTGGCCACCGAGATGGGCGCGCTCCAGGAGCGGATCACCTCCACCAAGAAGGGGTCTATTACCTCGGTCCAGGCAGTCTACGTCCCTGCCGACGACCTGACTGACCCGGCCCCCGCCACTACCTTTGCCCACCTGGATGCCACCACGGTTCTGGACCGTGCCATTGCCAGCCAGGGCATCTACCCCGCTGTGGATCCTCTGGGCTCTACCTCTCGGATCCTCACCCCCGACGTGGTGGGCAAGGAACACTACGAGGTAGCCCGGGAGGTCCAACGTATCCTCCAGCGGTACAAGGAGCTTCAGGACATTATCGCCATCATGGGCATGGACGAGCTTTCCGAGGAGGATAAGCTGGCCGTGGCCCGGGCCCGTAAGATCCAGCGGTTCCTGTCCCAGCCCTTCAGCGTGGCCGAGCAGTTCACCGGCTATGAGGGTAAGTACGTGCCCCTCAAGGAGACCATCCGGGGCTTTAAGGAGATCATTGAGGGCAAGCATGACGACCTGCCTGAGTCCGCCTTTCTCTTCGCCGGCACCATCGACGAGGTGGTGGAAAAGGCCAAGACCCTGTAAAAACAGTTACAGGAAAGGAGGAGGGCTATGTCCAGCTTTCATTTGCAGATCGTGACCCCGGACGGCGCGTTCTTTGACGGCCCCGCCCAGCGGGTCCGGGTACGTACCATCGGCGGCGACGTGGCCATCCTGGCCGGCCATATCCCCTATGTGACCGCACTGGGGATCGGAGAGGCTGCCGTGACCACCGAGGACGGCACCGTCCGTAAGGCCGCGGCCAACGGCGGGATGCTCTCGGTCACATCTGAGATGGTCCGTGTTGTGGCCACTACCTTCGAGTGGGCCGAGGACATCGACCTTGCCCGGGCTCAGCGGGCCAAGGAGAAGGCCGAGGAGCGCATCAAGAAGGCCCAGAATGCCAAGGATCTGGAGCTGGCCAAGGTCAAGCTCTCCCGGGCGCTGGTGCGGCTGAATGTGGGAAAATGAGCGTATAAAAGGGAGCCCCGGCAAGGTCCGGGGCTCCCTTTTTTGAGGCAAGGGGCCTGTCAGCGCAAAAAAGGCCGTAAAAAAGTCTGCCGGACCTTTTGTGGTCCGGCAGACTTTTATGTTGCGGACATTCCGATCAAGGAAGGACCCGGTTGACCGTCTCAGGCAGATCCCCGCCAAAATAGACCAGTCGGTCCCCGGGAAAGCTCAGGGTCTTCAGGGCGGCGGAGTAATCCTCCCCCTCCCCGGTCTGGGGCAGGTAGACAAGGTCGGCATAGGAGATCAAAAGCTCCAGGGTCTGGCCGCTTTGGTCCCCAGGGTCGGAGAGCAGAACGCCCTTCTCGGCGGTGAGGGCCAGATGAACGTTGGGATAGTCCTCCAGAGTCTCCCGGATGAGGGTGTAAAACGCCTTCAGGTCGGCGGAGAGAGTGGCTGGGTCATAAGCGTCGTTCCGGGTGATGTTGGCCAGCTTCCCCTGGGTAGGAAAGGCGCATACGTCCAGCCAGATCTCGTCAAAGCCCAATCCGGCCAGCTCGGCGCACAGGGAGGCCAGATAGTCCCGGGAGGTCTCTGAGGCGGGGCTGAGCCAACGGGAGCCCTCGGCTCCCCGCCAGTTTCCGTTGGCAGTACGCAGGCCACAAGTTTTGCCATAAAAGTAAGGGATAACATTGTCCTGGAAGCAGGTCACCCGGGCCACGGTGTAGAGGTCCCCTGCCGTCAGGGCTTCGATCGCCTGATTGCGGCCCTCAACCTCGGAGGAGACCTTGGCATGGAGGGCCATGGGATCCTGGGAAGTATACCCTAGGGTCCCGTCGAGGGCCTTCATGGTAAGAACCACGCCAGTGGCTCCGGCAGCCTGTGCCTGCGCTTGGACAGTTCCCTCATCCACCGCGGAGAGAGGCAGGGACAGCAGGGCGGCGACAGGGGCGGGGGTAGGCTCAGGGACGGGTTCCGGGGTCACAATGACAAACAGGTCCTCCTCCGAGGTAGGCTCGGGGGTGGGGGTGGCTTCCACCCGGGAGGACCAGGGGAAATCAAAGCGGACCGAGCCGTCGTCGTTATAGACTACGTAGGGCTGGGCCAGGAAAAAGAAGGCCACCGCGGCCAGGAGCAGGAGAAACAGCAGAGCAACCACAACGATCAGGGCTGTTCTGAGCTTGGAGCGACCACGATAAACGTCGTATCCATAAGAGGTTCGCATCCGAGGATCTCCTTTCCGGAATTCAATAGCCGCCCGCCGCCGGGGACACCGGCGGCAGGCGGAAAAGGGAGCCGATAGTTATGCGCCTTCCTCCGTGGGGGAAAGAGCCTTGTCCAAAAGCTCCAGTCCTTTGGTCACAGTCTTGATCTCCTCAGGGGAGAGGGAGGAAAGCAGGGATTCAAAATATGCGCTGACGCCCAGATTGGCCTTTTGCCGCAGGGCTTCGTATTTTTCGGTGGCTTCCACGGTAATGACACGGTGGTCGGTGGTGGAGCGGGTCCGGCGGGCCAGATCCAGCCGTTCCAGCCGGTCTACCACGCCGGAAATAGTAGAGTTTGCGCTGCCGGTCTTTTCGGCCAGCTTGCTGATGGGCATGGGACCTTCGGTACCGAGGACGTTCATGGTGAGGGCTTGGGGAAACGTGAGATTCAGCTTACCGAAGTGTTCGCGGAATTGCTGGGAAAAATGCTGGGTCACGCCGAGGTAGGTTTTCAGAATCTTGTCCATGTCTTTTCGCTCCTTTTCTTTTGATCCAATTTGAAAATTTGTGCCGGAGACGGTGGGGACCCCATTCCCAGAAACAGGGGAAAGATATATACAAATCAAGTATACTCTCGCGCATGGGGACCGTCAAGAAAAATCGGCAAATATTAACAAAAGATTTCCAGAAAAGACATAATTCTTTGACGTACTCGGCAAAGAAGCAAAAAGAGAAAAAACTGTGGATATGGACCTGAAATACGCTGTTTTGGGACGGCTTTAGCCTGCGGCGGGAGTATCCATCCGTACCAGGATAGCGGCCAGCTCCACCCGTTTTGCGGTGCTCTGAGGGTGAAGGTACCCCGCGTCGTTTCCTTGGATCAGCCCCATTCCTACCACGTGGCGAATGGCCTCCTCGGCCCAGTCGGAGATCGCCTCAGCGTCCTGAAACAGGCCCAGAGCTCCCTCTGCGGTGGGCTGCCCCTTGTACTGGGCATACTTAAAGAGGAAGGAGGCCAGCTCTTCCCGGGTCACGGGGCGGTTCCCGCGAAAGGCGCCATCCTCGTAGCCCGAGGCAACGCCCGCTTCTCTGGCCCAGGCGGCGGCCTCGTCATACCACATCTCCGGGTCCTCCGGGTCAATGTCGGTAAAGGAGGCGGGCGCCGTGGGCTGGGGCTTTCCCTCCATACGCCAAAGTACTGTAATGACAGCGGCCCGGGTCACCGGGGAATCGGGGGAAAAGTGGGTTTCGTCCACCCCGGTCATCCACCCCCGAAGGGTGACCTCCTCCACGTACTCCACATACCACTCATAGTCGGGTACATCCTCATAGGAGGGTTGGGTGGCCAGAGCCAGGTTGGAGCCGCTCAGGAAAAACAGGCTGCAGAGCAGGGCGGCAAAAAGCTTTTTCATAGATCCTTCCCCCAGTGTTTTGAAAATTTCTGTCATTGCTGTGGCCATAGGCCATTTATTATAGTATATCACAGAAATGATAGGATGAAAAAGGAAATTTCCGGTCAGGTCCGCAGCAGGACCTGGCCGCTTTCCGCGAGCAAAAGTCCTTCCATGGGCTGAAGCTTTTGATGAGAGCCGTCGGGCAAAGTCAAACCGGCCTCCCGGGGCGCGGCGTTGGCGGCGGCGATAAGGGTCTCCCCCGCCCAAGTCCGTGAGAAAGAGACGACGCTGTCTGAGCAGGTCAGCCAGGTCAAGTCTCCCCGCCGGAGGGCGGGAGTGTGTTTTCTCAGCTGTCCCAGAGTGGAGAACCAGGCTGTCAGCTGGGGATCCTCATGGCCCCAGGGGAAGGTGCGGCGATTAAAGGGGTCCTCAAAGCCTTCCATACCGGCTTCGTCGCCATAGTAGAGGGTAGGCGCGCCGGGAAAGGCGTAGAGGAGCAGGCTGCCCAGCTTGAGCCGGGCCACGGCCACAGTCCGCTCTTCCGGGGAGAGCCGGTGGGCAAACCGCCAGTCCCGGGAGGTGTCCCCCCTCTTGTCGCCGCCTACCCCCAGAAGGGTGAGGGCACGGAGGGTGTCGTGGGTGCCCAAGGAATTCATACAGGAGCGGTAGGCCCAACCAGGATAATTCTGACGCAGGGCCTCCATGGTGTCCCGAAAGCCGGCGCCGTTGCCGCCCAGAAGGAAGCTCAGCAACGAGTTGCGCAGGGGGTAATTCATCACCCCGTCACAGTGTCCACCCAGAACGTGCCTCCGCCGAACGTCATAGGCCACCTTGGTGGAGGCGTCCTCCCAGACCTCTCCAATGATGACCGCGTCAGGCTTTTCCGCCCGGGCGGCGGCATGGATGGCGTTTACCACAAGGTCGGGCAGCTCATCGGCCACGTCCAGCCGCCAGCCGTCGGCTCCGCAGCGGAGCCAGGAACGGATGACGCCGTTTTCCCCGGTGATATATTCCAGCCAGGAAGGGCTTTCTTTATTGGTGGTGGGCAGGGAGTAAATGCCCCACCAGGAGGCGTATTGATCGGGCCAGCGCTGAAAATAGAACCAGTCGTAGTAGGGGGACTCCGGCCCCTGGGCGGCCCCGGGTTGGGGGAAGGAACCGTCTCCATTGAAGTATTTGGACACAAAGCCGGTGTGGTTAAAGACCCCATCCAGCATAATACGCATGCCCCGGCGGTGGGCCTCGTCACACAGCCGGACGAAGTCCTCCCGGGAGCCTAACATAGGGTCGATCTTCTCGTAATCAGCTGCCCCGTAGCGGTGGTTTTCCGGGGCCTCGAAGATGGGACAGAGATAGATGGTCTCTACACCCAAAGACTCCAAATAGGGCAGCTTCTCTAAGATCCCCGCAAGGCTGCCCCCGAAAAAGTCCCGGTTGCGGATCTCTCCCCGGGCGTCGGGCCGGTATTCCGGCTCTTCCTCCCAGCTCTGATGGACTGTGCGCCCTCCCACCATGCCGGTGGGGTCGGGAACGCTGAGGCGATAAAAACGGTCGGGAAAGATCTGATAGCAGACCCCCTCCCCGAACCAGGCAGGCACCTGCTCGGCCCTGTCGTAGACCGTAAGCTGAAAGGTGCCGGGAAACTCCACCTTTCCTGCCTGGCTCTCCAGGCGGAAGGAGTACCAGACCAGGCCCACATAGTCCCCGGTGTCCAAGACCCCGGAAAAAAGATCCCGGTCTCTGTCCAGGCCGGACCAGAGCAAGGGGAGCTCGGTGACGGCATCACCCTGAAACTCCCACCGGGCCACCAAAAAGGCCCGGAGAAAGCCTGCCTGCCGGGGCGGGCGGAGGGTAAAGCTGACCAGGGACCTGGACGGGACCGCGCCATAAGGTTTTTTGCAGCGGGGATCTCCGGGGTCAAACCAATGCTGTATCTCTTCTGCGCTCAATCATATCACTCTTTCTGCGTGGGATAAAAGGCGAATCGGCGGCCCTGCCTCAGCGGATCAGGGTGTTCTCAGCGGGGGGCGCATCCATGGCGTCCCGGGCGGAGAAATAATACTCCACAATGTCGGCGGCAATGGCGGCCACCCGGGAACCTGAGCCGCCCTTTTCCACCACGGTGGCAATGGCGATCTCGGGATTTTCATAGGGGGCAAAAACGATGAGCACCGCGTTGGCCGTGGCCTGGCCTGTGACCTGGGCCGAGCCGGTCTTGGCCCCCACCGCCACCGGGGAATTGGAAAAATGCTGGCCCATGGTGCCGGTGGTGGCCGCCATACGCATGCCGTCCTTGATGGCGGCAAGATGGGCGTCTTCCAGCTCTACCTGATTTCGGGCCTGGGGCTCATATTCCTCCAAAACCTGGGTAAAATCGTTGGATTTTACGGTTTTCAGGAGATGGGCGGTGTAGTTGGTCCCTCCGTTTACCAAAGTTGCCACATAGTTGCACAGCTGAAGGGGAGTGACCTGGGTGCTTCCCTGGCCGATGGCGGCGTACATGGTCTCGCCCTCGTACCAGGTCTGCTTATACTTGGCGCTGGTCTCGGGTCCGGCGATCTGGCCGGTCTCCTCGTAGAGCTCCAACCCGGTCTGCTTTCCCAGGCCAAAAAGGTCGGCATAGTCGTTGATCTGCGCAATGCCCAGCCGAAGGCCGGTCTCAAAGAAGTATATGTTGCAGGAGTCTCGGATGGCCTCGGCCACGTTCTCATAGCCGTGAGTCTGGCGGGTGTCCCGGTAGATCCAACACATGGGCTGGTCCTGGATGCGGTCGTAGTGGAGATAACGGCCGGTGTCCTGGATCTTCTCCTTGGTGGTGATGACCCCTTCGGTGAGCCCGGCGGCGGCTACCAGGGGCTTAAAGGTAGACCCTGGTGCATAGAGCCCCTGAAGGGCCCGGTTAAAAAGAGGCTGGGCCGGATCGGAGGCCAGGGTGTTGTATTGAGCGCGATATTCAGTGGGGGCGTAGGTGGGGTAGGTGGCCGAGGCCAGTACGCCCCCGGTCATGTCCATCACCACGCAGGCTCCCTTCTCACTGTCGGCGGTCATGCCCGGAATGTGCCGGGCCAGAGCCTCCTCCACCGCCTCCTGAAGGGAAATATCAATGGTAAGCATCACATTGTTTCCCGGCTGAGGAGCCTGGACCTCCCCGGTCTCCTCATCCACGTGCCAGCTTTCGCTGACCACCCGGCCCGACTGGCTCAGCTCTACGTCCTTTACCCCTGAGGTCCCCCGAAGCAGGTCCTCAAAGGCGGCTTCGGCGCCTCCGATACCAACAGTGTCGCTGAGAGAATACCCCTTGTCCTTGTAAGCGTCGAAATTCTGGATGGCCCCCACCTGGCCCAGCAGGTGAGCGGCGTATTTGGTGTTGTACTGCCGGACGGTGACGGTCTCTACCTTCACCCCAGTGAGCTTATGTTCCTTTACTACGGTGATGAAATCAATGTCCACATCCCGGGTAAAAATATAGGAGGTTCGGGAGACATCCCGGGAGCGAAGGGTCAACTCGTAGAGGACACCGACAAGGGCCCGGGCGTCACGGCTGCTCACCAAGGGGTCCACACCGAAATAAGTCCGCAAGGCCTCCATCAGCTCAGAGGCGGTGGGGGTCTCGGAGAGGCCCTTCAGCTTGAGGGAGCGGAGGAGCTTGGTCAGCAGGGTGGACGAGCGGGTCTCGGTCCCATCCTCCGCCACCGAGACATTCTCAAAGGGACTTTCGCTGGTGTAAGAAAAGGGGGCGGATTGGGATACCGGGAAGGTATCGGTCCAGGAGACACCCTGTTCCCGGCAAATATCCAAAAGGGAAAGAAGGGTGGCGTTCCGCTTTTGGTCGTCCCCCATAAGCTTCTCGTCCAAAGTTACCTGGTAGGTGGCCCGGTTGGTGACAAGCACCCGGCCGTTTCGGTCCAGAATATCTCCCCGGGCGGCTTGGACGGTCTCGGTATTGGCGATTTTTCGGGTGGACTGCTCCAGATAGTAGCCACCGTTGACCACCTGGAGACGGAAGAGGACCCAGGTGTATGTGGTGATCACGGCCAGCAAAAGAAAAAGCAGGACCCGGGAACGGCGGCGAAAATGCTTTTGATCCATAGCGCCGCCCCCTAAAATACCGTGGCCTTGGGGACCCGGTCAAAGACCCAGCGAAAGATCAGATAGACCGGGGGCACAAAGCACAAGGACCATAGGAGCTCTTTTCCCGCCACAGTGACCAGGACCTGGGGGGCAGCCAGCTCCAAAAGGAGCCGGGGAAGGATCCGAAAAGCGTCCAACAGAAGAAGGGCCAGCACAGAGCAAAGAAAGCAGCCCAGCAGATTTTGCCGCAGTACGTACCGGGCCAGTAAGCCGGCCCCCAAGCCAATGGCGGTGAGCAGCGCGACCCCAAAGCCGGAAAGCCCGGCAGAGGCGTCAAAAAGAACCCCCACCGCCAAACCAAAGCCCGCCCCGCCGGAAGGCCCTTCCAGGGCGGCTACCGCCACCGCGGCCAAAGGAAGGAGCATTGGCTTGATCCCCATAAAGGGATACCGGCTCAGGACAAAAAGCTCCAAAAGCCAGACAGGAAGAAGGGCCAGGCCGTAGGCCAGCCATTTGATGCAAAAATCTCTGGTTGTCATGGCCCTATCCTCCTTTCGGGGAAAATCTAAAGGGAAACTCCTTCCGGCACGCTTTGCCGCGTCACCCCGCAGCGTAAAGAAAATTTGCCAGGGGCAAATTTTTAGCGTAGGCCCCGGCGAACTTATTTCGCCGGGGGATCACTACTTGGTCTGCACTCCCTTCGTCACCGCCTTCGGAGGACGTCATTCGGCAAAGCCGAACGACTGTCCCGGCAGCCAAAGGCTGCCCGAGGGAGGCTAAGGGGTTAAGGCTCCCTCTCCGAGGGAGCGGGCTGGCGGGCAGTGGCAAAGCCGCTGCCGGGATAGTCGTTGGCCAAAGGCCAATGATGTCCCTCGCCAGACTGAGGGAGTGTACTCAGAACCCGGTGATAACGAAGACCTGCTCCACCCCGTTCAGGTCGGCGGCGGGAAGGAGCACGGCGTAGTCGTTCATGCCGCCGGCGTCCGAGCGGACCTGCTCCACATGACCAACCACCAACCCGGAGGGATAGGTGGCGGTCCCGCCGGACATGAGGCCCGAGGTAAGAATGGTATCTCCTGAGAGCAAGGGGGTGTTTTCCGGGAGATAAGTGAGCTTCAGCCGTCCCTGGACCATAAGGGAAAAATCCCCCTCAATAATGGCGGCGGAGTCGGTGCGGGCAATGAGGCCGCCCAGCTCCAGATCCACATCGATGACCGTAATGAGGGTGGACCAGTTGAGCCCTACCTTATCCACGATCCCGACCAGGTAGCCATACTGGTCCACCACACAGTTTCCCGCCTGGATGCCGGCGGACGAGCCTTTGCTGATGGTGAGGGTGGAGGACCAGTTGGAGCTTCCGTGGGCGGTGACCTTGGCGTCCACCCAGGTGAACTCCGGCCTTTCCTCCCGCAGGTCCAGCAGATCCCGGAGGCGCTCGTTTTCCCGGGAGGCGGCCTCCCCTTCCCGGGCCTGGGTCTCCAACTCGGCCACCCGCTGCTTGTACCACTCCAGCTCCTCGGCCATGGCCTCCCGTTCAAAGGCGTCGGCGTAGATCCCCTCCCCCCAGGCAGTCACCGCCTGAATGCCGTTGCGGAAGGGGGTGGCGATGATTCCCGCCAGATTGGCAAAGGGGTTGGCGATGCCGCCAAAGGTAAAGGACAGCACCGCCGTGATAAGGGTGATGAGCAGGGCGATAATAAGGATCAGTATTCCGTTGTTTTTGAAAAAATCTTTCAAAACGACCTTCTCCTAAAAAAGCAAGACTCAATAACTATTACAAGCACCTTATTCCAAACTCCTTCAGGGTCTCCCCCAGGGCGCAGACCGGCAGGCCCATTACGTTGAAGTAGTCTCCCCGGATCCCCTCTACCAGGAGTCCCCCCAAAGCCTGGATGCCGTAAGCGCCTGCCTTATCCATGGGCTCTCCCGAGGCGATGTAGGCTTCAATTTCCCGTGGCTCCAGGGTCCGAAACTTCACCTGGGTGCACTCGCTGCGGGTGATGACCTGCTCTCCCCGGCGTACCGTAAAGCCGGTGTACACTTGATGATGATTCCCGGAGAGAAGGGAGAGCATTCGTTTGGCATCGGCTTTGTCCTGAGGCTTGCCCAGGGTCTGCCCCTCCAGAGCCACCACCGTGTCGGCGGCGATAATGAGGGTGTTTTCATCAAAATCCCGGGCGGCGGCAGCCGCCTTTTCCCGGGAAATAGCCTCCACCAGCGGCCCGGGGGCCAGCTTGCGGTCCATGTGCTCGTCAATATCGGCGGCATGGACCGTGAAGGAAAGTCCCATCCGCTCCAAAAGCTCCCTCCGCCGGGGAGATTGGGAGGCAAGAATAATATCCATTGAAATGCATCTCCTTGTCACGCTCCGCAAAGGGATAACCGCTCGGTTGCTTTCGCACGGTGCCGCCACCGGCGGCACCTCCTGCCTACGACTCGGCCTGGTCTCCGGGCCGCTTTGCGGCCCTGCGCTCGGCCTTGCTCCAGTCCAAGCGCCCTCGCATCCCTTTGCTCCACGCTTCTTACACCCTTCCCGTGGAGCCAAACCCGCCAGCCCCCCGGTCGGTGTTGTCCAGATCGTTCACCACGGTGATCTCGGCCTGGGCCACCGGGGTGATGACCATCTGGGCGATCCGTTCCCCGGGCTCCACAGTATAGGGCTCCTTGGCATAGCTGCGGAGAGCAACCACCACTTCACCCCGGTAATCGCTGTCAATGACCCCCACGCAGTTGGCGGGGGAAAGGCTGTGCTTGATGGCTAGGCCCGAGCGGGCGTAAAGAAGGGCTACCCAGCCCGGGTCGGGCAGGGCGATGGCAAGCCCGGTGGGGATCAGTGCCTGCTCCCCGGGCAGAATGGTCACGGGCGTGTCGATGCAGGCCCGCAGGTCCATTCCGGCCGAACCGGCGGTGGCGTAAGAGGGAAAAGGGATGTCCTTCCCCAGCTTAGGGGAGAGGGCTTTGAGCTTCAGTTCCATATTATTCGACTCCTCGATAGTATAATCCGCGTGTATATTGGCTGGGGCTCCAGGTGGATTTGTCCTGATAGCGCTCCAGAGCCTGGACACACTCCCAGGGATCCTCGGTGGTGAACATGAGCCGGGCGTAGGTGAGGCCGCACCGTTTCCATTCAGGCTTGTCCGCCAGGAAGAGCTTCCGGCTGTTCAGGATCTCGCTGCGGCAGCCCTGGGCCTTGACCACGGGAAACCGCTCTCCCTTTCGGTCGGTAAGCAGGTTCTCCCCCTCGCAGGCACATTGGCCCGCGTGGTTTTTGATGATGCAGTTTTCCGTGATCATCAGGGGGAGCCGGCCGTAGACAATGGCCTCCAGGGGGATGGCCTTACTCAGGTCCCGGAGTTGGGCCAGCATCAGCTCAAAGGAGGCGGTGGCTGAAGCGAAGCCCAGCCGCTTCAGCTCCTTCAGGCTTTGGGCGTTGAACACCGGGATCCCGAAATCTCCCCGAAGGGTGAAACCCAGGTCCCGGACGGTTTGGGCGTGACCCAGGTTGCCCACCAGGGCCTCGGTGGCCCCCAGGTCCCTGGCCTTCTCTAAGTATTCCCTGTTTTTCTCCCACTCCCGGTCCCAGATGATCCGGGGGAGGATAACCCCCAGCTTGGTCTCCCGGCTGAGATTCTTCACATAGTGAGGGTGCTGAGCCAGCTCCTCGGCGGGGACATAGAGGATGGTGGGAGCCAGATTCAAAAGGTCGGCGCTGAGCTGGCTTGCCCGGCGTACCGACACGGTGAGCTGGGGAAGCTCCCGGGGATTTTCGTACCGGGCTCCCGGCTTGTACTCCCCGGTTCGGACCGGGGGCAGCTCCTGACGTTTGGCCGAGAGCTTGTCCAATGCCTCCCGGCGCAGGGCGTTAAGGGCAGCCAGGGGCAGATTGAGTCCCTCCTCCACCCGGGAGCGCACCTCCACACACCGATAGGGAGTCCCGCCTGTGCGGGAGAGCTGCTTTTCCACCTGCCCGGCGGTGAGAGGAAGGCTCTGAGCGGGCTGAGGCACGGGGCCGGAGATCGTTACCACCCGGCCCTCCTCGTCCTCCACGCCAACCTGAGCGGGGGTATTTGCCCGGATCAGCGTATAGAATTTCACGTCCACCAGGGGATTCTCCTGGGCATAGCTCTGCCGGGCCTGGGCAAAGAGCTCCTTGGGTTCCGGGGTCTTTTCGTTTCGGACGCCGAACATGTCGGGACCTTTCTTGTCGTCAAAATAGCCTTGAGTAAAACCGTCTCGGGAGAAGGCGGTTTCCAGCTCCTGAAGCTCGGCAGCGGAGGGCATCCGATCCTCCTTGATAAGAGAGGCGTAGATCCGGGTGATGACCGCCACATACTCAGGCCGCTTCATCCGTCCTTCCAGCTTCAGGCAGCTTACACCCAGCTTGCGGATCTGCCGAAGCCGGGAGGCCATGCAGGAATCCTTCAGGGACAGGGGGTAACTGTCCGGCTTACCTCCCCAACCGTACCTCATCCGGCAGGGCTGGGCACACAGGCCACGGTTGCCGCTTCTCTCCCCTACCACGGCGGAAAAGAAACACTGACCCGAGTAGCACATGCACAATGCCCCGTGTCCAAAGACCTCGATCTCAATGGGAGAGTGGTCGCAGATATAGCCGATCTGGTCGGCGGAGAGCTCCCGGGAGAGGACGGCCCGGGTGAGCCCCAGGTCGGCGCACAGCTTCACGCCGTCCAGGTTGTGGACGGTCATCTGGGTGGAGGCGTGGACGGGCAGGTCCGGGGCGGCCTGCCTGACCGCCCGCAGTACTCCCAGGTCCTGGACCAGCACGGCGTCAGCCCCCAAAAGGCTGGCCCGCTGGGCCAGGGCAGCCGCCCCGGGAAGCTCCCGGTCGGTGAGGAGCGTGTTAAGGGTCAGGTAGACCTTTACCCCCCGCAAATGGCAATAGGACACCGCCGCGGCGAAATCCGCCTCGGTAAAGTTTTTGGCGTTTCGGCGGGCGTTGTAGTCGCCGAACCCCAAATATACGGCGTCCGCCCCGTTCTGTACGGCGGCGGTGAGGGCCTCCATGGACCCTGCGGGCGCGAGAAGCTCCAGCATCTTACTTTTTGTTCTGGAGCTTGAAGATCTCCTGGTTCTTCTTGGAGAGCTCCAGCTTCAGGGAGGCCGATTCCTCCAACAGCTCTTTCATTTGCTTGCGCAGGGCCTCGGCGGCCTCTTGCCCCTTAAAATACTCGTCGGCTACGTTGAGGGCGGCCAGTACGGCGGCGTCCTGAATAGAGATCTTGCCTCCGGCGCGGATCTCCCCGATCTTGGCGTCCACATGGGCGGCCACCTTCTCCATGTAGGCGGCGTCCTCAGTGGCCACCAGGGTATAAGCCTGGTCGTTGATGGTCACGGTAACCTTGTTCTGCACAGTGAGCCCCTCCCTTTTATCTGTATGGTGGTGATTTGCCCACCTCCCGGTGGGCGAAAATGAATATACAAAAGTATTATAGCATAGTTCGCCCTGTTTGAAAAACAAAAAATCGTGAATTTTTCAGGATTTTACGCCAAAAGAAAAAATTCCGCTTTTTTTCTCCAGCGGATATTTTTCTATTTACGAGACGGGGGTTTTCGTGTAAAATAGACTTGATATTTTATATTCTCAGGAAAGGAGGCGTTTCCGTGACGGACAATCCCTATCTCCCCGGACATATCTTATCCCTGGCCGCGGAGGCCGCCGACCGGCTGGTGGCCTCCGGCAGTGGAGACGCCGCCTTGCTCTACCTCTATCTGATGAAAAACAGCGGAGTCTACCGTCCCGAGGCGGCGGCAAAGGCCCTGCGGTGGGAGGGAGAGCGCTGTGCCGGGGCCCATTCCCTGCTGTGCAGGCTTTCTCTGGCCCAGCCGGTTTCTCAGCCTGCGCCTCTGTCCCCGGCGGAGGAGCCTCCCGAGTACACCTCGGCGGACATCACCCGGGAGCTGGAAAACAAGGCTTCTCCCTTCCCCGCTCTGGTGGCCGAGGTCCAGAAGCTGCTGGGCAAGGTGCTTTCCACCAACGACCTGAAGTGTCTCTACACCATCTATGACTACACCGGGTTGCCTGCTGAGGTCATTCTTTTGGCGGTGAGCTGGACGATGGAGGAATACCGAAGAAAGTACGGACCCAGCCGCATGCCCCGCATGCCCCAGATCCAGCGGGAAGCCATCCGCTGGAAAGAGCAGGGGGTGGATACGGTGGAGGGGGCCGAGGCCCATCTCAAGCGGCTCACCCAGCTTCGGGACCGCTCGGTGCGGATCCTGGCCCTGCTGGACATTCGGGACCGTCCCCCGGTGGCCAGAGAGAAAGAGTATATGGCGGGCTGGGTGGATATGGGCTTTCCGGACGAGGCCATCCGCATGGCTTACGAGACCACCGTGATGAAAAAGCAGACTATGAATTGGCCCTATATGGATTCTATTCTGAAAAACTGGCATCAGAAAGGACTTCACACCGTGAAGGAGATCACCGCAGGGGACCGGCAGCGTCCGGCAAGGAAGCCGTCTGCCGCCGCCGGGGCGACCCGGCCCCAGCCCGCCGCCCCCGGAGAGGCCGACCGCCGGGCCCGGGAGGATATGGAGCGGCTGCGGGAGCTGATGCGAAAAGAAAAGGAGGGGCCATAAATGGGATATGATTCTACGGTACTCCGCCGGGCGACCCGGCGGCTGGAGCAGGAGAGAACGCAACGGGAGGCC
The DNA here is from genome assembly GCA_910585735.1 of uncultured Oscillospiraceae bacterium. GTDB lineage: Bacteria > Bacillota > Clostridia > Oscillospirales > Oscillospiraceae > Vermiculatibacterium. Next base: position 14,755 of record CAJUEU010000033.1, read on the forward strand.
CGGTCCACCGCCCTGCGGGCCAAGCTTTTTACGCAGTGCCCGGAGCTTTCCGACCTGGACCGCCAGCTTCGGGGCACGATCCTGGACCTGATCGGCACAAGCCTTCGGATGGGCACCGATCCCACCCCTGCCCTCCAGGTCCTTCGGGATAAAAATATGGACCTCCAGACCCGGCAGGCTCAGCTGCTTCAGGAGCTTGGCTATCCTCCCGACGCATTGGAGGATAGCCCTTCCTGTAAACGGTGTGGGGATACCGGCTGGGTCAAGGGAGAGATGTGCGATTGTCTGCGGAGCCTCTGTGCGCAGGAGCAGGTGAAAGAGCTGAGCAAGCTGCTGGCGCTGGGGGAACAGTCCTTTGACTCCTTTTCCCTGGACTGGTATTCTCCCCTGGACTGGCCGGGAGAGAGCGTATCCCCCAGGGCCAACATGGAGTTTCTCTACGACCTCTGTCTGAACTACGCTCAGAAATTCGGCCGGTTTTACTTCAAAAACCTCTTCCTCACCGGGGACCCGGGGCTGGGCAAGACCTTCCTGTCGGCCTGTATTGCCCGGGTGGTGGCCGAGAATGGATTCTCTGTCGTTTACGACACGGCGGTCAATGTTTTTGCCCGGTTTGAGGAACAAAAATTTGGAAAAGACGTCCAAGAAGGTAGCGAGGCCAAAGAGGAGACCCGGCGGTATCTCAGCTGCGACCTGCTGATCCTGGACGATCTGGGCAGCGAGATGACCACTGCCTTTACCCAGTCCGCTCTCTACACGTTGGTGAATGCCCGGCTTATGGCGGACAAGGCCACCGTTATCTCCTCCAACCTCAGCATGGACGGGGTGCGGGAGCGTTACAACGGGCAGACGGCCTCCCGGCTGGAGGGAGAGTACCGGGTCCTTCGGTTTTACGGGGAGGATATCCGCATGAAACGGAAGGCCGGACTGTGACGTGCCCTGTCCTTCTGGCAGGACTTTCCTTAGCGGGAAATCCTTGCTTTTCCTGGGAAAGAGGGCTATAATGTAACTTGGCAAGAAAGAACCAAAGACGTTGTTGAGCTATATCAATCAGTTTAAGATTACGGAGGTCGATCCTATGAAGCTGAAACGGTTTGGAGCCTTGGCAGCCGCCCTGGCTCTCACCCTGTCCCTCACCGGCGTACCGGCCCGGGCCGCCACCTTCTCCGACACGGAGAATCACTGGTCCGTGGAGTATGTGGAGGATCTGTACGGGAAGGGTATTATCAAGGGATATGACGACGGAAAGTTTTACCCTGAGCGGACCATGTCGGCGGCCGAAGCCCTTCTCTTCTGCACCCGGATCACCGGGGTGGATGGGGACATTCAGGATATGATCTTTGAAAAGCGGGGCGAGGCTGTGAAGGCCGTGATTCCCCAAAGTATCGTGTCCTGGGCGAGCCAGGAGCTTTCTGTGGCGGTGGAGACCGGCATCGTCTCCCTGGAAGAGCTGGAAGCCCTCAACCAGGTGGCCCCCAGTTCCCTCAATTACTCTGGCGGTCCACAGCCTGCCCTGGTGTGGAACATCTCCCGGGAAGATGTGTGCATGTATCTGGTCCGGGCCATGCAGCTGGAGCCTCTGGCCCTCAGCTTTGGAGCCGATTTTTGTGAGGCCTATCTGAAAAGTCATTTCATTGACGCCGACAAGATCGCGCCCACGCTCCGGCCTTACATCTATGTACTTCATAATTACGGAGTCTTTACCGGCATGGAGAGCAAGGAAGGCACCCAGGCCAACCCCAAGGGTTCCCTGAAGCGGGGCGAGATGATGGCCCTGATCAGCCGGGGCCTGAAGGTTATGAAGGAGATGGGACTCCAGGCCGAGCTGGAGGAATATACGACGTATCCTTGGGCGGCTGGAAGCATTACCAAGTCGGTGTCCGACCTGGACGGCACCATCCACCTCACCCTCGCTGGAGAGGTCAATAGCCCCAAGACCTATGAGCTTCCTGCCACCGTAAAGATCTACGATGAGTATAACCGTCTGGGCCGGGTCAGCGACCTGGCCAACGGCCACTATGTCCGCCTGGCCTTTAATGAGGAGGGCACGGTGGAGACTGCCCGGCTCTGCGGCAAGCTTACCGCCGTGGAGGGTATGGTGGTCTCGGTGGACGAGCGGGAAATTTCCCTCTGGGTGGAGGGGTCCTCCCGCGTCTATGAGCTCAGCCGCTTTACCCAGGTCCTGGCCGGCGGTGTTGCCGGGGACCTGAACGTGATCGAGGAAGAGGCCGGCTATACCCACGCCGTCTGTTACCTGGACAGCCGGGGCCGCCTGGCCGAGTTGAAGCTGTCCGGCGGAACCAGCCAGGTTTCCGGCCTTCTGCAGAGCGTTACCACCAACAACCTGGGGGTCACCACCATCGGGGTGGCTGATTTCACCGGGGTGGTGACCAGCTATGTGGTGGCCGCCGACGCCAAGATCCAGGTAAATCAGGCCGCCGGAGAGCTGAAAGCCGAGCAGGTGAGCCGACCCGTGGTCCTCCGGGTGGATGAGGAGACCGGCCATGTCACCGCTATGGAGGTGGACACCCTGACCCTCTATGTTCAGGGGCCCATCCGCAACCAGACTTCTGTGGCTTCTACCCGTACCCTTACCATTGCCAACTCTTTGGACGGGGGCCGGGAGGTCAAGGCCGCCCTGGACCCCGAGGCTGTTATTACCTACAATGGGGAAGAGCGTACCCTTGTTGAGACTGGCTGGTTTGCAACCGCAAAGCTGGTGAGCGGCGTTATCACCGAGCTCACCGCTTATCCCGCTTCCTCCACCGTAGAGGGGATCCTGTCCGCCATTGACTATGACACCGCCTCCACCACGCTCCATCTGGAGAAAACCGACGGGGGCGAGTTGACTTACTCTCTGGATATGAACGCTCTGCCCACTGTCACACGGAATGGGAAAAACAGCACAGTCTCCCAGCTCCGCAAGGGGGATGTGTTGGTGGTCACCCTTCGGTATCACAGTGTGGAGAAGATCGAGGCCACTCCCCGAGAGGCAGACCTGAAGGGCACCATCGAGGAGATCACTAAGGGGGCCGCCGGCACGACTGTGAGGGTAAAGCTGGAGGACGGGACCGAGGGGATCTATCAGGCGGGCAGCAACGTGGCGGTGACCCAGAACGGGAAGGCGATCACCTTCAACGACCTGAACCCTGGGGACCAGGTGGCCATGATCGTCAACGGGGACAATCTGCTGTCGGTGGAGATCCTGGCTGCCGTGAGCCAAAATAACCAGATCACCGGCAAGGTTTTTGACATTGTCAACGTAGGCAACACCCGCACCCTGTCTCTTCTGGTGGAGGGCTTTGCCGAGCCTGTTACCGTGGACCTGCGGGCCAAGGCGGCGGCCATCCAGGATGTGAACGGCCGCTCCCTCAGCCTTCTGTCCGGCGGCCTGGCCACCGGGCACACGGTCACTGTCTTTGGAAGCTGGAACGGCGCCATCTTCGAGGCCACTATGGTCATCCGCCTGAGCACCTGAGCCCAAATACAGAACAAGATACATAAGACATGATACAAAAGCCCCGGGCGAAAATTTCGCCCGGGGCTTTGTCGCTTCTGGGGGTGTCTATACGGCGGAGGCCGCGGCGGATTTCCTGTTTATCAGCCAGTCCTTCAGATATCTGGAGACTGGCTGTTCCAGGTACTTGTAGGAAAAATGGGCTACAATGAGGGAAAGGGTGAGATTCAAAAGCATAAAGGGGACGGTGGAGGGAGGAACAATGACGTACCCGAGCCTTCCGAAGATACCCACCAGTACGGTCTGGACCACGATGTGCCAGAGGTACAGGGAATAGCTGATATTGCCCACATAGGCCAGGACCTTGACCGGCTTGCTTCGGTCGCTTCGGATAAGAAGGAGCACAGACATAAAAATGAGAAAGGCCGGGATGCCGCACACCGCTGCCCGGAGAATGGACCAGGTGCCCCGCTCCATATCCCACATGAGCCGGTCGGCCAGGTGGCTGTGGACAAACAGGGCCGAGACGGCGATCAGACTGCTCAGAAGGGCTTTGTGCAGGCCATTCAGGGGTTTGGTCCGCAGGTATTCCCAGCAGTAATAGGCCAGGATCCCCAGGATCAGCGCGGGCTGTACGAAGGGAAAGGAATTGATGTTGAGGCCGCTGAATTTGCGGAGCTCATAGAGGTACCAGACCAGGCAGGCGGAAAGAGCAATGAGTCCGCGGTGCTTCCGGCTGATTTTGGAGCAGACCCAGAAAAGAAGGTAAAACCACATTTCATAATTTAGGGTCCAGCCCACGGTGAAAAAGGGAACTCTGGCAATAAAAAACAGAGATTTTATAAAGAACGGGACCGAAAAAACAATGGAAGAAGTCACCAGAGCCAGGCCCGCAAAGGTGAAGTTGACGATCCAGTATAGGGGGACGATACGGATCAGCCGCTTTACAAAATACTGCTCCAGTCCGTTTTGGGTGGCATGCATCATAACAAAGCCTGAAATGATAAAGAACAACTCAACGGCCATAGGCGCGCCCAGAACCACAGTCCCGTGGCCCATAACAATGAGCGTGGAGGCCACAGCCCGCAGGACCTGAACAGAGACTAATCTCTCTTTTTCTCGCTTATTCTCTCTCTCTCTCTCTCTCTCTCTCTCTCTCGTCGCATGGAATTACCCGCCTTTACACTTTTATGATAATAACAGCAGGGCCTGTTGCAAAGGAAAAGAGCAACAGGCCCTGCCGTTTTTTACTTCTTCAGTCCGGGGTTGGCTTCCAGCTCCCGGAGGGCGTCCTTGTAGCTCAGGTTGACCCGGCCCTTCTCGTCGATCTCGGTGACCTTCACCCAGATCATATCGCCGATGTTCACCACATCGGTGACCTTATCCACCCGGTGGTTGGCCAGCTTGGAGATGTGGACCATGCCGTCCTTGCCGGGGGCCAGCTCCACGAAAGCGCCAAAGTCCATGATGCGGACCACCTTGCCGTAGTAGAGAGCGCCCACCTCGGGCACAAAGACAATGGTCTCGATCATCTTCTTAGCCTTGTCGCAGGCTTCAGCGTCGGGGGAGGCAATGTGAATGGTGCCGTCCTCCTCAATGTCCACCTGAGCGCCCGACTCGGCCACGATCTTCTGGATCACGCTGCCGCCCTTACCGATGACCTCCCGGATCTTGTCCACGTCGATCTTCATGGAGATCATCTTGGGAGCCCACTTGCTCAGCTCAGCGCGGGGAGCCGAGATACAGGGAAGCATGATCTCGTCCAGAATGGCGTACCGGGCGTCCCGGGTGATGTCCAGAGCCTCCTTGATGATGGCGTGGCTCAGGCCGTCGTTCTTGATGTCCATCTGAATGGCGGTGATGCCGGCCTTGGTGCCGGCCACCTTAAAGTCCATCTCGCCGTGGAAGTCCTCCACGCCCTGGATGTCGATGAAGGTGGTGAAGCCGCCGTCATCGTCCTGGATGAGGCCACAGGAGATGCCGGCCACAGGGGCCTTGATGGGCACGCCAGCGTCCATGAGGGCCAGGGTGGAGCCGCAGATGGAGCCCTGGGAGGTGGAACCGTTGGAGGAGAGGACCTCAGAGACCACCCGGATGGCGTAGGGGAACTCCTCCACGCTGGGGATCACGGGCTCCAGAGCACGCTCGGCCAGGGCGCCGTGGCCCTTCTCCCGGCGGTTCACGCTTTTGGCGGCACGGGCCTCACCCACCGAGTAGGAGGGGAAGTTGTAGTGGTGCATATACCGCTTCTCCTCCTCTTCCCAGATGGTGTCCAGCTTCTGGGTGGCGGAGAGGGTGTTCAAAGTGCAGATGGAGAGGACCTGGGTCTGGCCCCGGGTGAAGAGGCCCGAGCCGTGGACCCGGGGCAGCACGCCCACCTGGGCGGCCAGAGGACGGATCTCGTTCTTCTGCCGGCCGTCCACACGGTGGCCTTCCAGCAGCCAAGCCTTTACAATTTTCTTCTGGAACTTGTAGGTGATCTCCTCCAGGAACTGGTCCATGTCGGGGTGATCCTCCAGGTAGCGCTCATGCCACTTCTCGATCATGGCGTTCCAGCGCTCTTCCCGGATGTTCTTGTCGTCGGTATCCATGGCGGCCTTGGCCTCATCCATGAAGTCTGTGGTGATTTTATCAAAGAGCTCCTGGTCAAAGGCGGCGTGGTCGTAGGTCATCTTCTCCCGGCCCACCTCGGCCACCATCTGGTTGATGAGGGCTACCTGCTTCTGGATCTCCTCATGGGCCTTGAGGATGGCGTCGTACATAATGTCATCGGGGAGCTCCTTGGCCCCCGCTTCGATCATGATGACCTTCTCCTTGGAGGCAGCCACGGTCAGGTCCAGCATGGAGTCATGCTTCTGCTCGGTGGTGGGGTTGTAGACGATCTTGCCGTCCACATAGCCCATCTCCAGACAGCCGATGGGGCCGGCCCAGGGGATGTTG
>CAJUEU010000034.1:0-2829 GCA_910585735.1 uncultured Oscillospiraceae bacterium
AGCAAGCCCACCCAGCACTCGGCCAAGGAGCTTTTATCCCTGGGCATCCAGCCCGACGTGATCCTCTGCCGCAGCGACTACGACATTCCCAAGGACGTGCGGGACAAGATCGCCCTTTTCTGTAACATCCCGCCCGAGAACGCCATTCCCAACCGCACCGCCCCCATTCTCTATGAGGTGCCCCTTATGCTGGAGGAGGAGGGGCTGGGGCATGTGGTGTGCAAACGGCTGGGGCTGGAGGACCGTACCCCCGACCTGGACCGCTGGCGGGCCATGGTGGACCGGGCCAAGAGCGCCAAGGGCCGGGTGAAAATCGCCATGGTGGGCAAGTATATGAACCTCCACGACGCTTACCTGTCGGTGGCCGAGGCCCTTCACCACGGGGGGATCGAGAACGACGTGACGGTGGACATCCACTGGGTGGATTCCGAGGCCGTCACCGAGGAAAACGCTGTCCAAATTTTAGGCGGCTGTGATGGCATCCTGGTACCCGGAGGCTTCGGCGTCCGGGGCACCGAGGGGATGATCTCTGCCATTCGCTACGCCCGGGAGCAGGCTGTCCCCTTCCTGGGCATCTGCCTTGGGATGCAGATGGCGGTGGTGGAGTTTGCCCGGCATGTGGCCGGGATGGCGGACGCCAACTCCAGCGAATTTTCGGAGACCACCACACACCCGGTCATCGACCTGATGTCCGACCAGGTGGGAGTCACTGCCAAGGGTGGCACCATGCGCCTGGGGGCCTATCCCTGTCACCTCTCCCCCGGATCCAAGGCCCGCTCGGCCTACGGAGCGGATATGATTCAGGAGCGGCACCGCCACCGCTACGAGTTCTCCAACACCTTCCGGGAAGCGCTCACTTCCGCCGGACTCACTCTGGCGGGCACCTCCCCCGACGGACGTCTGGTGGAGATGGTGGAGCTGCCCGGCCACCCCTGGTTCGTGGGTGCTCAGTTCCACCCGGAGTTTAAGAGCCGGCCTAATAAGGCTCACCCGCTTTTTAGAGACTTTATTAAAGCCGCAAAAAATGGGCACAAATAAAACGGATCCCCCTCGGAAAGCAATTCCGAGGGGGATCCGTTTTATGCTCTGGGGCCTGCGGCCGTGACTGCCAGTTCCCCGTTCACCACGTCCACCGTGAGCACGCTTCCCGGCTCCACCATCCCGGAAATGATCTGCCGGGAGAGGAGGGTCTCCACCGTGTGCTGGAGATACCGGCGAAGAGGCCTGGCCCCGTAGAGGGGATCGTAAGCCCTGTCAATGACGAGCCGCTTGGCCTCCTCCGTGAGGACACAGGAAAGCTCCTTGTCGCTGAGACGCCGGTTGAGCTGGGCAAGCATCCGATCAATGATGGAGGTAATGTTTTTGCGGGTCAGGGGCTTATAGAAGACGATCTCGTCCAGCCGGTTCAGGAACTCCGGCCGGAAGGAGCGTTTGAGCAGTTCATTCACTTGCTCCCGGGCCTCCGGGCTGATTTCCCCGTCTGAGCCGATGCCGTCCAGCAGGTACTGGGAGCCCAGGTTGGAGGTAAGGATGATGACGGTGTTCTTGAAGTCCACCGTCCGGCCCTGGGAGTCGGTGACCCGGCCATCGTCCAGCACCTGGAGAAGGATGTTGAACACATCGGGGTGGGCCTTCTCCACCTCGTCGAAGAGGATCACCGAGTAGGGCTGCCGCCGCACCGCCTCGGTGAGCTGGCCTCCCTCCTCGTAGCCCACATAGCCCGGAGGTGCCCCAATGAGCCGGGAAACGCTGAACTTCTCCATATATTCGCTCATGTCGATGCGGACCAGGTTCTTTTCGCTGTCAAAAAGGGTCTCGGAGAGGGTCTTGGCCAGCTCGGTCTTGCCCACGCCGGTGGGCCCCAGGAAGAGGAAGGAGCCGATGGGCTTATCCGGGTCGGCGATGCCCGCCCGGGAGCGGAGAATGGCCTCGGACACCAGGCGTACCGCCTCGTCCTGGCCCACCACCCGCTGGTGTAGGATGTCCTCTAAGTGGAGGAGCTTTTCCCGCTCCCCCTCCATGAGGCGGCTTACCGGGATGCCGGTCCACCGCTCCACGATGCGGGCGATCTCCTCCTCGGTGACCTTGTCCCGAAGAAGAGAGCCCTCCCTTCCCTGCTGGGCCACCGCCTCTTCAGCCTCCAGAGCCTTCTGGAGCTCGGGGATAACGCCATACTGAAGCTGGGCCGCCTTCTCCAGGTCATACTCCCGCTGGGCCTTTTCCAGGTCGGCATTGGCTGTCTCCAGTCTCTCCCGCAGCTCCCGGACCTTGCCGATGGCCGCCTTCTCGTTCTCCCACCGGGCCTTCTTGGCGTTGAAGTCGTCCCGGAGGTCGGACAGCTCCCTCTGGATCTCGCCGAGATGCTCCTGGGAGAGCTTGTCGGTCTCCTTTTTCAGGGCGGCCTCCTCGATCTCCAGCTGGATGATTTTCCGGCTCACCACGTCCAACTCGGTGGGCATGGAGTCCATCTCGGTACGGACCATGGCGCAGGCCTCGTCAATGAGGTCGATGGCCTTGTCGGGGAGGAACCGGTCGGTGATATAGCGGTTGGAGAGGGTGGCGGCGGCAATGATGGCTCCGTCGGTGATCTTCACCCCGTGGTAGACCTGATACCGCTCCTTCAAACCCCGAAGGATGGCTACGGCGTCCTCCACCGTGGGCTCCCCCACCAGCACAGGCTGAAACCGCCGTTCCAGGGCGGCGTCCTTCTCGATATACTGGCGGTACTCGTTGAGGGTGGTGGCCCCAATGCAGTGGAGTTCCCCCCGGGCCAGGAGAGGCTTGAGGAGGTTGCCCGCATCCATAGCCCCCTCGGTCTTGCCCGCCCCT
>CAJUEU010000034.1:2839-20917 GCA_910585735.1 uncultured Oscillospiraceae bacterium
TGTGGAGCTCGTCAATGAAGAGCAAGATTCGGCCCTCAGACTTCTCCACCTCATTCAAAACGGCCTTCAGCCGCTCCTCAAACTCGCCCCGGTACTTGGCCCCGGCGATGAGGGAGCCCATATCCAGGGCAAAGATGGTCTTGTCCTTCAGAGAGGCTGGCACGTCCCCCTTCACGATCCGCTGGGCCAGCCCCTCGGCAATGGCAGTCTTACCTACCCCGGGCTCACCGATGAGCACCGGGTTGTTTTTGGTCTTGCGGGAGAGAATACGGATCACGTTCCGAATCTCATCGTCCCGGCCGATCACTGGATCCAGCTTGTTCTGCCGGGCCCGCTCCACCAGGTCGGAGCCGTACTTTTTCAGGGCGTCGTAGGTCTCCTCCGGGTTGTCCGAGGTGACCCGCTGGCTTCCCCGCACCCCGGAGAGGGCCTGGAGGATGCCCTCTTTGGTGATGTTGTAGAGCCGGAACAGCTCCCGTAGGCTACTGTCCGGGGTCTCCACCAATCCCAGCAGAAGATGCTCCACCGACACATATTCATCCTTCATGCTCCCGGCGGCCTTCTCGGCCTCGTTGAGGGCCTTGTCCACCTCCTGGGAAACATAGACCTTCCCCGGCTCCCGGCCGGAGCCGGATACCTTGGGCAGCTTGCCCAGTTCCTGATTTACAGCCGCCTCCAGGGAGGGCAGGGTGAGCCCCATGGAGGTGAGGAGCTGGGGCACCAGTCCTCCCTCGGCGGCCAGTAAGGCGGCCAGCAGGTGGATCTGCTCGATCTGCTGCTGCCCCTCCTCCATGGCCAGCCGCTGGGCGTTCTGGATGGCCTCCAAAGACTTCTGGGTATATTGATTGGCGTTCATAAAAGCACTTCCTTTCCCCGGGCCATAACGGGACTGCCCCGGGCACCTTTTTGATGTCATTATACCCCCTTTCTTTGGTTTTTCATGAACTGGGTGTAAACAATTAGCACTCTTCGAAAGAGAGTGCTAATCTCTTTTGAAGACATGGAAAAGCACCGTCCCGGTGGACCGGGGCGGTGCTTTCCTTGTTCTTAACAGGGCTGTCGAGCTGCGCGACTGGATGGTCGCTCGGTTGCTTTCCCTACGACTCGGGCTGGTCTGGGGCCGCTCTGCGGCCCTGCGCTCGCCCTCGCTCCGATCCAAGCGCCCTCGCATCCAGCCGCCTTCGCTCTTCTTACTTCACAAACATCTTCTTCAGAGCGTCAGTCATGGCGTTGGAGTCCAGAGTGGCGCCGGTGATGGCGTCGATCTCCACGGTCTGGCTGTTGATGACCTCGTCAAAGAAAGCCTGGAGCTGCTCGTCGGTCATGAACATGTTGTCCCGACCCTTGACGATCTCCAACCCGGTGATCTTGCCGCCGTTGACATCCACCTTCAGGGTGAACTCGCCGTGATTGCCCTTGATGAGCTGCTCGTAGCTGCCGTCGGGCTTTCCGGCAATGTCGTACTCCTCCACCTTCATGATAAGGGGAGAGGCCACAGTGGAGCGGCCACCAAAGGCGGTATCAGCGGCGCTGCGGCCGGTGGCGATGGCCTCGGCCAGGAACATACCGTTCTGATAGAGATTGGACACGAAGGAGCCCAACTCGCCCGCCTCGTAGAGGTTGGGGATCACCGAGCCGTCCCAGCGCAGGACCTGGGCCTTGGTGTTACGCTCGGCGCCGCCGGTGGTTCCCACCAGGGTGGGCGTGATGCCCACAGCATAGTAAGGCGCGGTGTCGATGGGGCTCATCAGCTCAGCGCTCCGGCCATATTCGGTGTCCACGCCCTTCTTGGCCATCTCGTTGTACTTTTCGATAGTGGCCTTCAGAGAGGCGGGGTCACGGCCCAGCTTCTGCGCCAACTCCTCAATGGTGTCGGCCTTGACGATCCAGCCCTTCTCGATCTCCACGCTGTTGTCGTCAGACCAAACGTAGCCCTCGGTGGTAATGGGCCAGGAAAGCCACTTGGTGATGATGGGACCGGCGGCACGGGTCTTCTCGTCGAAGATCAGGTCCACAGGTAGCACCCGCTCGTGGATCAGGTCCACATAGTGGCCGTGCTCCTTGAACTTCATGTGCTGGCGGTGATAGGCGCCGGTCTCGTCATAGAACCGGGTGTTGTCGGCGGCCACCTCGATCCAGGAGGAGCCCTTCATGGAGAAGCCCCGCATAAAGGTAGCCTCATAATCAGGCACCTTGATGCCCAGCCAGAAGCCGCCGGACTGGGTCTGGTTCTTCATGTGCCAGATCTTGGCGCCGGCCGCCATCAGGACCTGGATGGCATCGCCCGTGTCGCCGGGCGTGCCGCCGGTATAGACCTTATCCATACCGTGGAAGTCCCGCTGCATCTCCAGGTTGTTCTCATAGCCGCCGCAGGCCAGGACCACGCCCTTCTGGGAGCCGATGGTGAACTCCTTGCCGGAGGGATTGGTAGCTACCACGCCCAGGACCTTGCCGTCGGCGTCCTGAATGAGGGACTTGAAGGCGGTCTCGAAACACAGCTCAATGTTGTTCCGGGCCCGGACGGCCAGGTCAAAGCCATGCCACACGCCGCCGTTCTCAAAGGTAGCGCCCTTCTTGCGGACGTGGGAGGAGCAGCCCGAGAAGCTGGCGCCGTCCAGATCGGGGAACTCGGTGACCAGGGAGCCCCAGTTGATGGGGCCGCCGCCTACATAGCCGAACTCGTAGTCCACCTTCTCCACGGTGCCCTGGATCCACTCGCCCTGCTCGGCAAACTCCTTGACCAGGTAGTCCAGATACTCATCCTTGATGGGGTTGGGCTGAGAGCAGGCATACAGGTAACGGCGGAAGGTGTCCAGATCATCGGGATTGGGCAGGATGACGGTCTGGCCCGAAGCGATGGAGTTTCCGCCCGCCAGACGCTCGGGCATCTTCTCCAGAACGCAGATCTTTGCGTTAGGGTCGATGTCGTTGGCCTCCAGGGCGGCAGCCTCACCGGCCAGGCCATAGCCCACGATGAGGAAGTCCACCTCTTTGTCGTAGCTGGCGGGAGGCGGGGTAACGGGCACCTCGTTGTTGGCGGTGGGGGTGGGGTCGGGCTTGGCGGCGCAGGAGGCCAGCAGTCCGGCGGCGGCCAGACTGGCGGTCCCGGCAACGCTCCCCTTCAGAAAGTCGCGGCGGGAAATCTTCTTTTCCATATGTATCGCTCCTTTTTCCTTTTTCTATTTTTCTCGCGAACGCCTCCGCGAGAGTACAAATTGATTATATCAAATTTGTGATTTGACAAACAATCTGTGTTTTTGGTATAATGATAAAAAAATCAAATGAATTCCACACGACGATATTTCAAATCCACCCGGCCGGTCCCCAAAGCCGTCTGTTTTCAAGCTTTTCAGATATTTCGCAAAGGGAGGATCCTTGCCTTGAACACCATGCAGATCGCCTGTTTTTTAGAGGTGGCCCATCATCTCAGCTTTGCCCGGGCAGCCGAAACCCTCTACAGCTCCCAGCCCGTGGTGAGCTATCAGATCAAATCCCTGGAGGAGGAGCTGGGGATCAAGCTCTTCACCCGGAGCAGCCGGTCGGTAGTCCTCACCGAGGCGGGCACCTACCTCTACACCCGCCTGGGCCCCATCAGCCGCCAGCTGGGGGAGGCGGTGTCGGTGGCCAAGGCCATCCAGGACCGGGAGAGGGCCGTGATCCAGCTACTGGTGCGGCGGCTCACCGATTACTCCTCCCTTACCAAGACCATCAAAGCCTTTTCCGAGCTTTACCCCACCGCCCAGGTGGATATTTTCGGCCCCAGCAACGACAGCACCTGCAAGCTTCTGCTCACCGGGGAGATCCAGCTGGCCTTCTGCTACCAGTATGAGATCCCGCCCCACTCCCGGCTCAAGTTCCTGCCACTGAAAAAAGTGGGCTATTATGTGCTGGTGAATCAGGAGCATCCCCTGGCCGCTTTTAAGCAGCTTGCGCTCCCCGACCTGAGCGGTCATAAGCTGATCCTGGCCGATTCTGAGCTGCAGAAGAACTCTTCCCTGATCTCGGTCCACGACCTGGAGGCTCATGGGATCCTCCTCTCCCCCATCTATGGCAGCTTTGACGGCATGCTCCTCACCGTAGAGGCGGGAGCCGGGTTCACCATTCTCCCCTGCGGGGATAAAAAACGGTTCTCCGGCCTTGTAAAGATCCCCCTCCGGGACCTGCCCCGCACCGCCATCGGCCTGGGGTGGAACCCCGCGGCCGCCTCCCCTGCGGCGCTGGACTTTGTAGAGCTAGCTAAGAAAACGATGAAAAATTAAAAATTTTATGGATGTAGCAGAGCGGCCGGAGGAAATGAACCTCCGGCCGCTGTTGGTTGTTCTATTTGGGGTGGCCATGTCAAGCTTTAAAGCCTCGTACCGCTCGTTCCGTTTCCCTCCGATTCGGGCAAAATCGCGGTGGCCTTGCCGCCTTACCAACTTTTGCCCTCACTCCAGTCCAACGTCACTCACACTCGGCTTTTCCGCCCTTCTCCCGGCTCTCAGCCAGTCGGCGGCCCGTGGGGGTAGCGGCCAGACCTCCCTGGCCAGTCTCCCGCAGGGAGGGAGGCAGCAGAGCCCCCACCGCTCCCATGGCGTCGATCACCTCGTCGCAGGGAATCCGGCTCTCCACCCCGGAGAGGGCCAGCTCAGCACAGCTCAGAGCGTTCACCGCCCCCATCACGTTCCGGGTGACGCAGGGCACCTCCACCAGCCCCCCCACCGGGTCACAGACCAGGCCCAGGGTGTTGGCAAGGGCCAGGGCACAGCCGTGGGCCATCTGCTCCGGCGAACCTCCCTTCAGGTAGGTCAAAGCGGCGGCCGCCATGGCCGAGGCTGAGCCCACCTCGGCCTGACAGCCTCCCTCGGCCCCCGAGATGGATGCCCGCAGGGCAATGATCTGGCCAAAGCCGGCGGCTACATAGAGAGCCTCCACCATCTTCTCCCGGGAGTATTTCTCCCGGCGTTGAAGCGGGATGAGCACGGCAGGCAACACCCCCGAGGCCCCGGCGGTGGGGGCAGCCACCACCCGGCGCATACAGGCGTTGCACTCCCCTGCCTTCAAGGCCCGGGAGATGACCTCCCGCAAAAAGGGGTCGCACAGGCCGGGACCCTCCCGCTCCAGCCGGGCTCCGTCGCCCCCCACCAGGCCGCTCTGGGAGCGGCGGAAGGGGTCATAATCCCGCTGGGTGGCCTCCATGGCCTCCCAGAGCTGAGTCATTTTTTGAGTGGAATCCTCCTCAGAAAGGGCGCTGTCCCGGCAATCCTCCCGCCGAACTACCTCCCAAAGAGGCAGCTCCCGGGAGGCCTCCAGCAGACTTTCGATTGACTGAAACGCCATAGCCTTATTCCTCCGTCATGTTGAGATAGGTGACCCGGACGATGCCGTCCAGGCTCCCCAGCCGCTCCTTCACCCCGCGGTCAATGGGCTGGTCGCTCTCAATGACCATCACCGCCAGGCCTCCACGCATGTCCCGGTAAAGCTGCATAGTGGCAATGTTCACCCCGTGCCGGGAGAGAAGCCCGGTGACCTCTGCCACCTGGCCGGGCCGGTCCTCGTTGCGGATGATGAGGGTGGGCAGGTCCCCCGAGAAGGTACATTCCAGGCCGTCGATGGCCTCCACCCGGACCCGGCCGCCCCCCAGGGAGGCTCCCCGGACCTCCAGGGCCCGGCCGTCGGGAGCGGTGAGCCGCAGCAGGGCGGTGTTGGGGTGGGCCCCCTGGAGGTTCACGCTTCCCACTGTCACCTCCATCCCCTCCTCCCGGGCCACGTCAAAGGCCTGGGGAAGCCTGGGGTCGTCGGGGGCCATACCCAAAAGTCCCGCCGTCAACGCTTTATCGGTGCCGTGGCCCCGGCCTGTGGCGGCGAAGGAGCCGTGGAGCAGGATCTCGGCCCTGGCCGGGGTCCTGCCCAGCAGCCGCCGGGCAATGCGGCCCAGCCGGGCCGCCCCCGCGGTGTGGGAGGAGGAAGGCCCGATCATAATGGGCCCCATAATATCAAAGATCGTCATAGGGCAGCACCCTTTCCCAATGGTTTTTCTTTCCCTATCATACCACAGCTTTCCGACTTTGAAAAATCCTTTTTCACTTTTTCTGTTCTTTTTCGTGCATTTCTCCTCATA
This sequence comes from uncultured Oscillospiraceae bacterium, assembly GCA_910585735.1. Classification (GTDB taxonomy): domain Bacteria; phylum Bacillota; class Clostridia; order Oscillospirales; family Oscillospiraceae; genus Vermiculatibacterium. The sequence goes on from CAJUEU010000034.1 coordinate 8,940, forward strand.
GTATGCTATACTGTGTTCTGTACATACTCTCCCGAATGAAAAAAGGAGGCTCTTTTTGTGGACGTACCGTTACCCTTGCTGATCCTGCTCATTTCCCTCGCTGTTCTGGAGGGGGCTGTTATTCTGGTCCTCTTTCTCAAGCTCCGCGCCGCCGACAAGCGGGTCTCGGAGGAGGACATCCGGCTCATGGTGGACATGGGTGAGGAAAAGGGCGAGATCGAAAAGGAAGAAAAAAAGCTCATTGAAAACGTATTTGAGTTTAACAACTCCACCGCCGCCGATGTAATGGTCCACCGTACCGACGTGCAGATGATCTGGGTGGACGACCCGGACAAGGAGATCATGGAGACCATCCTGTCCTCCGGCCTCACCCGGTTCCCGGTCTACGAGGAGGATACCGACGACATCATCGGCATCCTGAACACCCGGGACTACCTCATCAACGCCCGGAAGCCCAAGCCCCGCCCCCTGCGGCAGCTGCTGCGGAAGGCCTATTTTGTCCCCGAGACCGTGCGGACCGACGTACTTTTCCGGGACATGCAGAGCCGAAAGGTCCATTTCGCCGTAGTGGTGGACGAGTACGGCGGCACCAGCGGTATCCTCACCATGGAGGATCTGATTGAGGAACTGGTGGGAAATATCTATGACGAATTCGATCCCCAGGACGAGCAGGAGATCATTCCCCTGAAGGACGATCTCTGGCGGGTCGCCGGCAGTGTGGAGCTGGAGGAGCTGGGGGAAGCCCTGGGCCTGGAATTCCCTGAAGACGAGGAGGCCGAGACCCTGGGCGGCCTGGTTTTTGCCCGGCTGGATGTGATCCCTGCCGACGGCTCCCGCCCAGAGGTGGAGGCTTACGGGCTCCGCATTCGAGTGGAGGAGCTCACCGACCGCCGTGTGGAGTGGGCCACCGTCACCCGCCTGGAGCAGGGGGAAAAAACCGCCGAGGATGAGAGATAATTTCATTCCCCCTTCTAAGGAAATTATAAAAAGGAGAGCGTCCTCAACAAATAAGGACCCTCTCCTTTTTTCATACTCTCCACTGCGTTCCTTTCCTGAGAAAGTAACAAACGTCAACAGCGATATTGTCACCCCCGCAATGCTTTATATATTGTCTGCTCTCCACTTCTCATTAAACCACTGTCTTTGTGTCAGCCAATAATTTGCTGCGGTAATTGCATGCGCTCTAAAATTTTTGAAATCAAGATCAATGGAATAAATCCGATCCTGAGTATACATTTCTGAAAAAACATACATTCCATGCCAGCCATTTTCAACGTGTTCGGCCGTTCCTCCGTTTACCATCGAAATAAACTTGGGTAACTTCAAAAAGTCGCCGTCCAGCACAATTATCGTACTCCAAAAGAAAGATTGCATCGCTTGCATAGACGGTTCTCGGTCTCTCGTGACCCGGTCTCGCACACTTGTTTTACTTTGAATACAGCCATAGCAGAATTGTCTTCCGTCGGGCGTATGGACCACCGCATAGAGGTCAAAAACACTTGCCTTTATTTGTTCCCGCAACCAACTAATATCACGGGGCTCATTATCCAACTCCTGTGCCTTTATCAATGTGTTAAGATCACGTTGTAACAAAATTTCGATACCACTATCCTTCAACGCCGCCGTACCCATAATTTTGATTATTTCTTCAAAGGCATGTCCACTGGACTTTTTCCAGCTCTGATCCGCACTGATCACTTTTTGTATCGTATCTGAGTTACTGATACCGCTTTTCCTATGAATGTGGGTCTCATAAACTGTTCGCCATATTAAAGCCGCTTCCGTATCAGGAAATCGCTTCATTCCCTCAATGGTAGCCTGCTTAATCGCTTCTTTTTGTGCCGAAGTCTCAATCTCGCCTTCTTTGGAGACTGGAATCACTCCTGTCTTGGAAGCTGCAAGAATCTCACTTTCCAGCCTTCTGCACTCATCAGCATAGGTATCAGCATAAATCTGCCCACAATAACTGCGAATTTCAGCCACTGTCATTTGTCTTCCTCCAGCAACTCAATGATTTTTTTACCCCATTCATATGCAAGCAGAGGCGGCACAGCATCCCCGATCTGCTCATATTTATCTTGTACCGCTCTTTCAATGTGGGGCACAAGATAGGGGCCGCCAGCAAAATCATAACAATCAGGAAAGGATTGTAATCTTGCGCATTCTCTGACTGTTAGTGCTCGGTCAAACATCGGATGTACAAACTCGTCCAAACAATGACTCGTGACGGTTGGCGCTGCTTCATCTGACTTTAGTCTATAATTTCTTTTGATAAACATTCTTCGGGGCAAAACACGCCGTTCCTGCATAGCCTCCCGCTCTTCCCCCTCATAACGCTCAAACAAGTCTTTAAGACTTTCCCCTTGTTTGAGTAACGAGAAACGTTCAAGCGTGTAAGCACGATGTTTCATAGGCATTTGGTATGAAATGGTTTGGTTTCTCCCCTTCCCTAATTTCCAAAAGCTATTATTGCGCATTTTTTTTGAAAAAAGTGAATCACTCCCTGCATATTGCGTAGAAGAAATATCGGTATTTGGAATAACATTTGGCAGTCCCGCAAGAGCTTCCGCAACAGTAACCTCTTTTTTGCAGGTTGGCAATGGGTAGGTTAGTCTTAGATTTTTATCTTTCGCCGCTAGTATAAAAAATCGATTTCTGCGTTGCGGTACACCATAATTTGCCGCATTCAGAACGATTTCGATATAATTCTCATATCCGGCAGCTTCCAATTCTCTTTTCAAAACATTGACAATAAGATCTGTTGCTCCTCTCGCTGTGGTTTTGGTTGTAATTGCAGGAACATTTTCAAAAAGTATCATTTTTGCATTTGTCAGTTTTGCGATCCGTATTCCCTCGCGAAACAGAAACTGTCTTTCATCATAGAATGAACGCGAAGTATTGCCGGCCGTTGAAAAGGTCTCGCAAGGCATTCCTGAGGAAACAATGTCGACTCCCTCCTTCGGAACATAAGGCAGGATTTCTTCAGCTGTCACATTGCGAATATCGGAATAAATAACATGCACTTCTGGGTGATTTGCGGAATAAGTTTCAACACAGCTTTTTATGTACTCAATCGCAACCAATGTTTTGATTCCAGCCGCATGAAACCCTGTACAAATCCCTCCCGGCCCTGAAAAGCAATCAATATGTGTCAAAGCCATTATCCATTCTCCGTTCTGTTCTCTGCGGTAATTTGTATGGCATCATCAATTCCACAGTTCAATTTCTTCGTAATCTTTTCCAATATATCCACAGATGATCTCATTCTTTCCCATTTTCTCAAATACATGCAACACTGATTCCCGCCATTTTTTTCGCATTTCCATTTTGGTGATTCCCTAGTCAATCAATAACTTCCATAATTTGTTATAACTAACTGCTTATTTTTTTACGTTCATTCGACTATAAGGGACAAAATAAATTATAGTGTAGGCGTTAGCACGTGTCAATATAATGTTTATATTTGTCAAATATTATATCTGTATTTGTCTGAGCGTCCCTTTTTCCTTTCGTTTTTGGCATACCGGGAGGGCCTGTCTCATACTCTGTACCGTCGGCAAAACCGGCCATTACATACAGGAGCGTGACAGCTATGGAACAGCAAAGCTTGAACCAGGGCCTTCTCAGGGGCAAGGCCGCGGGAGGCCCCCGTCCCTCCCATCTGAACCACGGTACGGCCTATTTTTCCTTCCCCCTTGAGGTGGAGCGCCTCAGCGGCGCCACCGACACCCTGAACGTGATCCTCTCTCAGCAGACGTTGGAAGCCTGCCCCATCATTCCCGGGGAGACCTACGAAGCCATCGGTGAGGTGCGCTCCTTTAACAACCATTCAGGAGTGGGCGGCCGGCTCATCATCACCTTCTTCGCCAAAAGCTTGATCCCCACCGACGGTCCTCACGTGAATCATCTGGAGCTGAACGGCGCCTTGTGCAAGGTCCCGGTCCTCCGCCGGACCCCCCTGGGCCGGGAGATCTGCGACCTGCTGCTGGCGGTGAACCGCCGCTATGGCCGGGCCGATTATCTCCCCTGTATCGCCTGGGGCGCCCTGGCCCGGGTCTGCGGCGATAAGGAGGTGGGCGACACCCTGTGCCTCACAGGCCGGCTCCAGAGCCGGGTCTACCGCAAGCTGGTGAATGGCGTGGAGGAGGAGCGGGTAGCCTACGAGGTCTCCATTCTGACCATGGAATAACCAAAAAAGCACCCGCCGGAAGCGTTCCGGCAGGTGCTTTGCCTGTTATTCTGTTTCTGTCCCGGAAGCTTCACTCTCCTCAGGCTGAGGGATAGGGCTTGCGGTGGTGGGAGGCGCGGGAGCCTCCGGGTCCAGGGACTCCTCCGCCCCGGGACTCTGGGTGGACTCCGGCGCCGTCTGGGTCCCAGACCGACTGTAGTCAATGACGCCGGCATCCAGCTTTCGAAACTCCTCATCCGACAGAGTGTAGTAGCCCGCCTCGTTTTGGGTGAGCTTCACGGTCACCCGCCGGGGTTCCAGGTTGCCTGTCTCAGGCAGGAGCTCCTTGTATAGGTCGATGATGAGCCGGGCCCACTCAGCGTCGTAGGCCTTGTACTCCTCGTCGTTCATGGTGTTCTGGACCCCGGAGGGATACTTTTCAAAAAAGGACTTCAGGGCTTCGCCCTTTTCCCGCTCCACCCTCTGGGGCAGGTCGATGGGCTGAAGCTCCACCTCCACCGAGATGGAGCCGTCCTCCTCCCGGGCGGTGGACACAACCAAAAATTCGACGTGAGAATAGATGGACTTATAGAGCTCCTGGATCTCCTCATAAAAATCCTCAGGATACTCAATGCCGTAGAGGTAGGAAAAAACCTGGGCCTCCAGGTAAAGAGAGTTTTGATAAATGCTCTCCACCTGGACCTCGTTATATCCCACCAGGTCCATGTATTCCTGAGAGGTCTCTCCCAAATATGCCTCGGCCAGACGGCCCTCCACATAGGTCTTTGCGTCAAAGGCGCTCTCAGGCGCTTTCTCCCAACAGCCGGCCAGCCCCAGGAAAAGGGCCAGAGCGGTCAGAAGGACGGTCAGCTTTCCGCGCGGTCTCATAGCGGGTATCCTCAGGCGCACAGCCGGGCAATGGCCAAAGCGAAGATTTTCGCCGACTTCAGCAAATTCTCCACGCTGGCCTGCTCATTGGCCGAGTGCATCTTGGGGTCAAATCCGGGAAAATCGCAGCCAAAGGCCACGCCCCCGGGAATGTCGTGGACATAGGTGCCACCGCCAATGGCGATGGGCTGTGGGTCCTCCACCCCGGTCACATCGGAATAGCACCGCAAAAGAGTCTTCACTAGGGGAGAATCGGCCTCCACCACATGGGTGGCCGTCATCTCTCGGGCGTCCAGCACCTGGATACCGCACTTGCCCAGGTTCTCCTCACACACGTCGGCGCAGTTCTCCTTGGTGGCGCACACAGGCACACGGGCGTCAAACTTGGCGGTAAAGCCCGCTCCCGTCAGGGTGATAAGCGCCAGGTTCAGGGTCAGGTCGCCGCTGTGGTCGGACTGGGCGATGCCCAGGGCCTTACCCCGGGTGTCCCCAAAGGGAAAGAGCCCGGCCATGGCCCGCACCGCCTTGGTGGAAGGGCACTCGGCCAAAGGCAGGCGGGCCAGTACCTCCAGCAGGGCCTGGATGGCGTTGATCCCTCCCTCGGGCATGGCGGCGTGGGCGTTTTTGCCCAGACAGTGGACCTGAACGCCCCCTTCGGCTTCGGTAACGGTGAATTTGGCCCCGGAGCGCTCCTCTTCCCCGGCGCACAGCTTAGCCAGATCCTCCGAAGTGACCCCCAGCACGGTGGCCTGGGCCTCGGGGGGCACCACATTCACCCGGAAGCCGCCCTGCAGGGCGGACACCCGGGGCGTGACATTTTCATCGTCCCACCGGGCGCCAAAATCGGGGTGGTAATGGCCCTTTTCGATGTTGATGACGGGGAAGTCGGCGTCAGGGGTGAAGGCCATGGGGGCAAAGGGCTCCCTGGCGTAATAGTAGGCAATGTCCTGAGAACCCGACTCCTCGTCGGTGCCCATGATGAGGGTGACGTTCTTGCTCACCGGGATATTCAGGTCCCGGACGGCCCGCATGGCCAACAGGGCAGCCACCACAGGGCCCTTGTCGTCGCTGACCCCCCGGCCGTAAAGAATGCCGTCCTTCTCCACGCAGGTATAGGGGTCGGTGTCCCAGCCGGCGCCCTCCCCCACCACGTCCAGGTGCCCCAGGATGTGGAGCTGGGTCGGCTTGTCGTTGAGCTGGGCCAGACCCACATAATGGTCATAGTCTCGGGTCTCAAAGCCCCAGTCGGCGCACAGCCGCAGGGCCTCGTCCAGAGCGGCCCGGGGCCCCGGGCCGAAGGGAGCGCCGGGCTGCGGCTCCTCCCGCACGCTTTTGACCCCCACCAGCCGGGAGATCCCCTGGATCAGGTCCTCCCGCAGAGCGGAGGAAGCAAAATAGGCGTCGATTTTTTCCTCGTACATACCTGTCACTCCTTCTGATTCTGAGCCGCCTTCTCCTGAGCCAACTCATCCAAATATTTATATACGGTATATCGGGACACCTTCATGCGAGACGCCACAAAGGGCACCGACTTTCGGAACGAGAACGCGTTCTTCTGATCCATCAGGGCCACCAGCTTCATACGGTCCTTTTTGCTCAGCTCCTCAATGGGCCTGCCGATGGCGGCCAGACTTTCCTCAAAAGCCTCCTGAAGCTGGCCGGGGCCGCCGGTCCACATAGCGCTTTGCAGGTCGGCGTCGGCGCTCATCAGGGCCATCAGGGTCCGATTGGCATAGGCCAGGTTGGTAAAATCAAAGTTGATCCCCAGCGCCAGGTTGTAGTCCTCCCCGATCATGTGAAAGGTGGAGGATTTGATCTGCCGTCCCATGGGGGTGGTGGCGTACAGGTTCACAAAATCGGTGGAAAGGGCGGTGGCGTCCAGCTCCTTGTCCGAGCCCAGAATGTCCAGCGTGGAGCCCACCTCCCGGCCCGACACCTGAGCGTTGTAGATGGCCAAAATGGGATGGCTGGGGTTTCCCATATCATGGACCAGAGTCTCACAGGAGGCGCCGAACATCTCCGCGATGCCTTTGGCGGTGCGGTCCAGAAATTCAAAGGCTTCTTCCTTGGTCATGGCTCCGGCCCCCTTCGCAGTTGGTGCCTTTATTGTACCATTCCCCGCCGGGAAAATCAACCCCGAGCCGCCCCTTCTTCTCTCCCCCGCCTCTTTTCTTTTTACACGGCAAATATATTTACATTTTATTCATATCATAGTCAAAGTTTAGAGACAATTCTCTGGTATCTTATATTTGGACACAGGGACAAACAAAGTTCCTCCCAAACTTCCTCTCTCTATTCTCTCTGAAACACACCCAGAAAGCCCCCGGCATGAGCCGGGGGCTTTCTGGTGTTTTTGCTTGCCTTTTCGGCCGGTTCGAGGTAAAATACCCATAGGAAACATGCACTCACAGTGCGGATGTATTCCCTCTCAGTCAGGAGGTATGCAATATGCGGGACGGATTTATCAAGGTGGCGGCGGGCACACCGAAAATCAGGGTGGCTGACTGCGACTATAACGCGGGGCAGATCATCGTCCTGATGAAGGAGGCGGCCGGGCAGGGGGTCAAGGTGCTGGCCCTCCCCGAGCTGTGCGTCACGGGGTACACCTGCGGGGACCTGTTTTTGCAGGATACCCTGCTGGAGGGGGCGGAAAAGGCCCTGGGGCGGATCCTGGAGGAGACAAAGGAGCTCGATATGGTGACGGCGGTAGGTTTGCCGGTCCGGCGCCAAAATAAGCTCTATAACTGCGCCGCCGTCATCCACAAAGGAAAGATTTTAGGCCTGGTCCCCAAGACCTATATCCCCAATTATGGGGAGTTTTACGAGGCCAGGTGGTTTGCCCCCGGGGCTATGGAGGTGGAGTACGACAGCACCCTTTGTGGCCAAAACGTACCTTTGGGTACTTCACAGATATTTTGTGCCCAAAATATACCGGGGCTAATAATCGGTGTAGAAATCTGCGAGGACCTGTGGGCGGTTTCGCCCCCTTCTACCCGTCTGGTCACCCTGGGGGCCACGGTGATCTTAAACCTTTCCGCCTCCGATGAAGTGGCCGGAAAGGCGGAATACCGCCGGCAACTGGTCACCGGGCAAAGCGCCCGCCTTGTGTGTGGTTATATCTACGCCGACACGGGAGAAGGCGAAAGCTCCACCGACCTGGTGTTTGCCGGGCACAATATGGTTGCGGAAAACGGAGTGCTGCTGGCCGACAAGCGGTTTGGCACCGGGTTGACTGTTTCGGAAATTGACTTAGGACGGCTCACCTATGAGCGGAAACGAATGAATACGTTTCCCCACCGTGATCGAAAATACGATGGTATACACTATGGCCTGAATATATCTCTTTTTCCGCTGGAACCTTCTCCCACCTCTCTCACCCGAACCGTCTCCCCCACCCCCTTCATCCCCCAGGACGAGAGCCACCGGGCCGAGCGGTGCCAGGAGGTCCTGACCATCGCCGCGCTGGGCCTCAAGAAGCGGCTGGAACACACGGGCTCTCCCAAAGCGGTCATCGGCCTCTCGGGCGGCCTGGACTCCACCCTGGCCCTCCTCATCACCGCCCGGGCCTTCGACCTGCTGGGGAAGGAGCACAAAGACATTGTGGCCGTCACTATGCCCTGCTTCGGTACCACCAAACGTACCCGCTCCAACGCCGAGATTTTGGCCACCGAGCTGGGGGCCGACTTCCGGGAGGTCAACATCTCCGCCGCGGTCACGCAACACTTTGCCGACATTGGCCAGAGTCTGGAGGACCACAGCGTCACCTTTGAAAACGGTCAGGCCCGGGAGCGGACCCAGGTCCTCATGGACCTGGCCAACCGGGTGAACGGCCTGGTCATCGGCACCGGGGACCTCTCCGAGCTGGCCCTGGGCTGGTGTACCTACAACGGGGACCACATGAGCATGTATGGCGTGAACGGCTCCATCCCCAAGACTCTGGTCCGGCACCTGGTGGCTTATGAGGCCGACCGCCTGGGCGGGAAAGTGGGAAAGGTCCTCCGGGATATTCTGGACACCCCCGTGTCCCCCGAGCTTCTTCCCCCCAAGGACGGAGAGATCGCCCAAAGGACCGAGGACATTGTGGGCCCCTATGAGCTCCACGACTTTTTCCTCTACTATATCATCCGCTGGGGCTTCCCCCCCCGAAAGGTCCTGCGACTGGCCCAGCACGCCTTTGAGGGCAAGTATGACCGAAAGACCCTTCTGAAGTGGCTGAAAAACTTTTACCGCCGGTTCTTCTCCCAGCAGTTCAAGCGTTCCTGCCTCCCCGACGGGCCCAAGGTGGGGTCTGTGGCACTCTCCCCCAGGGGAGACTGGAGAATGCCCAGCGATGCCGCCGCCACACTGTGGTTAATGGAATTGGAGCATTTATAAGCAGTTGCTTTGCTTCCCACCGACTGGTGTCGGTGGGAAGCTTTCTTTTTTCCTGTGGATTTTCTCCAAAGGGCGGGTTTCTTTTTTGAATGCGGCCCAGCGCCAAAAAGGCTATAATCATGTTACCAATACGGAACAAGGAGGAATGGATCATGAAACGATGGACCTCATCCTGGCGGTATGTGCCGGTGGATTACGGCTATGAGCTGGGCTGCTACGAAAGCACCACACAGACCGCCACCTTCCGAAATAATTTGGAGGGGACCGCCGTCCGGGTCCGGCTGAATAACCGATATGCCGAAGCTCCCATGGAGATCACCCACGGCTCTCTCTGGCTCCGGGACCGGGAGAGTGGAAAACTATCCCGGGAGCTGCCCTTGACCCTGAACGGAGAGACCCGGCTGCTCCTGCCGCCGGGAGAAGCCCCTTACTGCGACCCCATCCCCTGCCCGGTCAGCGCCCGGGAGGACTTTATTGTCCAGCTGTATTTTGAGAAGAAGACACCCATTCGGTGCGTCTGCGTCACCTGGGCGGCCCTATCCTGGGGAAGCACGCAGAAGACAGGAGACTTTGGAAAAACCGACGCCCTGGGCTTTACCGTCAAGTCCAAGCTCATGCCCGGCTTGTCCGCCGATCCCTATCCCAACCAGTACGTGGCCGGTATTTCGGATATCTCCGTAGAGACCGAAAACTCCCCCTGCCTCATCGGCCTCTTCGGGGACTCCATCACCCAGATGTCCTATTTTTCCGACAGCCTGATCCAGCTTCTTTACAACAAATATCCCGGTCAATGCGCCGTCATCAACGGCGGCATCTGCGGCAACCGGGTCCAGAAATCCCACCCGGTGATAGAGATGATGCCCGGCAAGGGCGCTCAGTTCGGCATCTCGGGGATCGACCGCTTCCGGGCCGACCTGTGTGGGGACGGTGCCCCCGACATGACCTTCATCTTAGAGGGGGTCAACGACTGCTCCCACAGCATTGTTTTCAGAGAACCCGACGTACCCACAGCCCGGGACATCCGGGATGCCCTGGCCAACGTGGCGGACCAGGCAAAAGCCGCGGGGAGCCGGGTGGTCTGCTCCACCATCATGCCCTTCGGAGCCTGGGGGGAGCCCTGGCGGGACCAGGTGGAGGGCATTCGCCAGGAAGTGAACCGCCTGCTCCGGGAGGAAACCCCCGGGGACATTCTGGTGGATCTGGACGCCGTCATGCGGGACCCGGACCGGCCCGACGTGATGCAGGCCGGGATGCATCTGGGGGACGGGGTCCACCCCGGCTGGCCGGGGGGAGAAAAAATGGCCCGGGCGGTGGCGGAAGCCATGGCCCCCCTGCTGGCGAACCAATAGACATAAGAAAGCAGGAGCCTTTCGGCTCCTGCTTTCTTACAATCATTTTTCCTCCGGCAGGCCCAGGGCCCAGCGGATGCCAGGCTCGATCCACTTGTTCCAGAAGACGAAATCGTGGATACCGGGGCTTTCGTGCCAGGTCACGGGTACCTGCTCCTCCATCAGGAATTGATGGAAGGCCCGGTTGGGCTCAATGAGGAAATCCTCACTGCCGCAGGCCATAAAGACACCGGGGATGGCCTTGCCCTCTTCCTTTCGTTCCCGAACCAGGGCCTCGGGGTTGTTTTTGCTTGCCAACAGCTCCCCAGGCTCCCCAAAGGTAGCGGCGTAGTAGTCGTAGTCGGCCATGTGATTCCCGGTGCCCGGGGTCATTTGAGCCACCTCGTGGACAATGAGGGCGGAGGACAGGGCAATGATGTGCCCGAAGGTCTCAGGGTGGGACAGCCCGGCGTGAAGGGCGCCGAAGCCGCCCATGGAGTAGCCGCCAATGAGGGTGTCCTCAGAATTTTTTGCCAGGCCAAAGGTGTCGCGGAGAAACTGGGGAAGGTCCCGGCCGATGTAGTCCCCAAAGGCCCGGCCTGTTCCCTTCTGGTTCAGGTAAAAGCTGTTCTCCCCCGCAGGGCAGGCCACCGCCAGGTTGTACCTGGCCGCCAGGTCCTGAATAGGGGAGTTGAGCATCCAGTCGGTTTTCCCTCCCGAGTACCCATGGAGGAGAATGAGGGTCTTGGCAGGCCGCTCATAACAGGGGTTGTTCTGCCGGAACATGGGAGGCGTGTCGCCGGGGTGGAAGAGCTCCAGCTCGGCGGTACGGAACAGGGACGGGGGAAAGAAGCTGACAGACATACGGGCCATAGGGCATCCCTCCTATTGCTTTGATAGAAGGAGCATACCTCTTTCCTCCCGAAAAGGCCAGCAAAAAAGCGGACAGCTTTTTTCAGAATGTATCCCATCGTCCCTTGACGGTCTGGATAGTCGGAACGGACGTAGAACGGGATTGTTTTTCGTAATTGGCTATGGTATAATTTTCTCCAGTGCAAACTGATAAATCGGGAATTGGAGGGGATTGTTATGACGGAAACGATGGGTGTTGCGATTGGAATAGGTGTATTAGCACTTGTTTTTATCTATCTTGGTTGTTTGATGTGGAAAAAGGAAAAAATCACTTTGCTTCATAGTTATCATTATGACAAAGTGTCTCC
>CAJUEU010000035.1 GCA_910585735.1 uncultured Oscillospiraceae bacterium
AGGGGCACCGGGCCTGTACTTCAATATCATCCAGAGTGGACGGCTTCATCTGGAGACCGCACAGAGCGGCGGCCTCCAGGATGGGGATACGGATATAACCGTCCATAAAACCTTCCTCCTAACTGGCTTTTTTGAGGGGTTCGGGGGCCTGCTGGCCGGGGGTGACTATCGAAAGGGGTGCGTTGGGAACTACCCTGGCCAGCAGGATCTGGTCCAGCAGCTTGGGCAGGGCGGTGATGCTCTCCACATCGTCGATAAAGACGGGATAGCGCCGCCCGGTGAGCCGCTTCATCAGCTGGGAGACCTCCAAACCCGCCCGCAGCTTCTCCGAGTGGGAGAGCCGCCGGTAGTCCCTGCCGTTATACTGAAAGCGGAAAGCGCTTTTCAGCTCGCCGGTGGTCTTTACCAAGTCGTAGAGGGAGATTTTCACCTGGGGCATGGACAGGCTGGCAAAGGAAAGCTCGTTTCGCACCGCAAGGTAGTTGACCGCAGCGCTCATCAGCAGCTTTTTCTGCCGGATCAGTTTATCCACTTCCCTGTCGCGGGCGTTCAGGTCGGGGGCCGGCCGTGCGGAGACTTTTTCCAGGGCGGCCAGTTCTTCCTCCGCCTCCTGCTCCTCAGCGTGGAGCGCGGAAAGCCGCTGCATCTCCTCATCGTCCAGGTTCCCATAGATTAAACTGGCAGTTCTATCCTGTATCTGGCTGTTCAAGTCCGCAAGTTCTTTTTCATAGTCCCGGAGTTCCTGCTCCATTTTAGCCCGCTGCCCTTGGAGTCGAGCCAATAAGGTGGCATTTTTCTCCACATCCTGTTGGTGGAATTGTTCAAAGGTTTCCCGTGCCTGTTTTTCCAGAGCGGTCAGGTCGTTTAATTGCGACCGCAGCCCCTGGCCCCGTGAGGTGACTTCCCTCAGCTTTTGCCGGAGATTTTCCTGGGCCTGGGCTACCGCATCGTTGGGGAGCGGCTGCTTGCAGGTGGGGCAAATGGCGTCGGGCTGGGTGTGGGAGAGTATGGTGGTTATCTGCTTATGCTCCGCCGCCGCTGCCTGGAGCGCCGCCTGGGTCTCGGCCAAAGCGGTGGTAAACTTGCCCTCGTAGCTTTTTACTCGCAGACGTTCCTGGGCCAGTTCTGCCTGGCGAAGCTGTTCCAGCAGTTTCGGGGAAATTTCTTCCGGCTTGTCCCGGAGCAGTTCCTCGTACCGCAGGTGCAGCCCCTCCAGCTGCTTTTCTAAGGCGGGGCGGTCGATACCCACCTCCCTCTTCTGTTCCAGGGCATCGATCTGAGTTTTAATCTGTGCCATCCGTTCCTTTCCTTGGGCGACAGCCTCCTTGTTTTCCCTCTGCTGCTGGATCAGCTGGACCTTCTGGCCCTCCAGCACCAGCTTCCCTTCCTCCAAGTCACGGATCTCCTCCCGTATGGTCTTGAGGAAGGTCTCCGGCGAAAGGAGGGACACATTCTCCAAAAGGGCCTGCTCCGGTTCGGTGAGCCGTTCCAGCACCGCCTTGTGGTCAATGAGGGGCAAGTTCCTTTGCAGAAGGGTCTGCCCATCGTTGCCCAGGGTCTCAATGAAATACAGGGGATTGAAGATGGAGAGAAACTCGTCCTTCTCCCCGAACATCTGGGAAAGGTCGGCCTGACGGATGGCGTAACCGTCCCAGGTGACCTGCATCTTATCCCGTTTCCGGGTACGGACCAGCTCATGGGAAGCGCCCTTGTCGTCCTTGATCCACAGGTGGATCTCGATGTCCGGCAGGGTCTCACAGTAGAGCTTGTCGATGTGGGCCCCGCCGTACCGGTCCTGGCCGGTGACGGCAAAGGCGATGGCATCCACCACCGAGGTTTTCCCGGCGTGGTTGGCCCCGGTGATAAAGCTCACCGAGCCGAAGTCAAAGGTCTGCTCCTCCTGGAAGCACTTGAAGCCGGAAGCGGACATTCTGGTGATTTGAAATCCAGTGATCTTTTTCATATCAGCCCCTCCTTACGCGGCGATCTCATAGCTTTCCAGCAGATTGACCACCTGGTTGTTTCTGCCCCGCTGCTGGTTCAGCCGCACATTCCGCAGTCAGATTCCCTGGGCAAGCTGCGGGTCGTTTCCGGGCCGCAGGCAGACGAGCTGCCGGCCCTGCCGGTCACAGAGGCTGATGGCGGTGAGCTTTCCGTCCTCCGATACCTTTCTGTCCTGGACGGTATAATCGAAGGTGAAGGCGCCGGCCTTGGTTGGCGGCAGGGTGGCGGGGGCGGCTGCCCGCTGTGTGACCAGTGAAGCCGTTTTCTGCGGGGCCGGGGATGATGCTGTTCCCGCCTTTCCCTGAAGCATCTGGGCATACCGGGCGTCCAGCGTTTTGCGGCCAGCCTCGGTAATATAGCAGTTTTTCCCTTTCTGCTCCACATCCACCCAAACGGCGCCCATGGAGTAGAGGTATCGTCCGATGCCCCACTGGACAGCGGCCCGCTTGAAGGAATCGGAAAGCCCGCCTTTCACCGGCTCAATGTCGCTGTTTTCGGCCCCATCGGTCTTTGTCACCCACTCCTTGCGCTCCTCATCGTAGATGGAGAGGGCGCAGAGCTGGGAGCCCTTGTTGACGATCTGGTGCCAGGGGGAAAACTCGGTCTTCCAGTGGAAGGGCCCTACCGTTTCGTCCAGCCGCTTCTGGATGGCCCGGCTGGTGATGAAGGCCACCGCCAGCCCCCGGCTTTTATCCTGGGTGGTCTGCTGGATGCGCCATTCCACATCCTTCGCCTCAAAGGGAGCGGTGAGTTTTTTGGTAAGTTCCTGCTCATTCATGGTGATTACTCCTTTCGCTTATTGGATAAAGTTTTTCAAAGTCCGTCCGCTGGGGATCAGGACTTTTTCGTAGTAGTAATCCGGGGACTTGTCCTTCAGGTGTTCCAGAAGATCCCGGTGTTCTAGCTTCAGCTGATTGTGAGACGCCGAAAAATGATCGTCGTTGTTAGGCATCTCCAAAATCAGGTAGGGCAGGGAGGATAGTGTGTGCAGACTTTTTGCTTCGCTAAAAGGGTTTTTAATCGTTTGTGCCACTGAAAAAGAAATGTAAGATAAAATTCAGTATTAAATTTACCGTATTATGTTGACGTTTATTGCAACCTGTGCTATACTTTACTCATGAGGTGAGCCTTATTGGAAAGATTAGAAAAATTTGATGAGAGCAAGCTCATACGAATGAAAAAAAATCTATCGGTCATTCGAAGGGTGGCAGGATGGACCGCAGAGGAGATGGGAGAACGTATAGGTGTTAAACGACAGACCATAAGTAGTTTAGAAAAAAATCCTGACTACCCAATGACAAAAACACAATACATTGCAATCAGGGCTGTTCTTTATTATGAAATGGAGAAGAGCCAAAACCAGACACTTCGCGATTTGGTCGATATTCTGGTAGTGAACGATGATTTGTCAACAGAGAAATTAGAAGAAGTTGACAAGGCGGTTGAAAAAGTTTCTCAAAAAAACGGACGAGCAGTAAATTCTGCCGCAATCGTTATGGGGCTTTCGGCTGCTCTTGGAGCTATTGGTTTTGCAATAGGTGGATTTCCAGCAGCAACGATGATGGCAACCCAAGCATCAAAGATGATTAGCAATCAGTCCCAGAAGCCAAAGAAATAAAATGAAACATAGTAAGGAGGATTTTTGTGAGAAAAACCAGGAGCGATTGTACCGTTGGCACTTTTGAGAAAAAACATGGATTGCCCCCAGGAACAATTAGAAACAGAGATGGGCGTGATACAAGAAGTGACAAAAAAATTGGAACAATTAGAAAAGAAGGAAAAAAGCAAAGGTAGGAGATTTGTTATTATTAGCGGGTAGCTTTTCTCCGGCAGTTCTGTCAGTTCCGGTATCTTGTCTGCATCCTGCACCTGCCGGAGCAGGCCGGATACCTCTTGTGAGCCATCTCCCCGTGGTTTTCGGATGCCCAGCACCGCCACCTGGCGGAACCGCTGGAACTCCTTGCCGCAGAATTTATAGACCGAGAGCCGTTCAAAGTTATCGCAGAGAATACGGGCGATGTCGCTGGTGAGGCGGTAATAGGGGATGATGTAGACCAGCAGACCGCCTATCATCAGGTGACAAAGGCTGTTTACCAGGAACCGCTTTTCATCCCGTCCGGTGTGGCCGCCTTCCTCGATCACCGAGAGATACGGCGGGTTGAGAAATAGGACGTGGAACGCCTCGTGGCTGATCCTTGCGCTGAAATAGCTGCCGATGGCTACCCGATGAAGTCTTGTCTGAGCCTCCTCCGCCCGGCGCTCGTCCAGCTCTACGCCGTAGGCATAGCAGTTGTTACCAGTTGCCATCAGGCGAAGTGCAACACCGTCCCCGCAGCAGGGATCCAGAAGATTGGTGGTCACCCCATCGGGAAACTCGATCCCCTTGGTGATAAGCTTTACATGCTCCGGGTCGGTAGGATAAAACCCCATTTTAACATTGTTCATCATCCGCCCAATGATGGCAGTTGATGTGGTCTTGTCATTGGCATCTGGCATTCCTTTGACAAAAGCCTCCAGGGTATCGCAGAAACGGGAATAATCCGGGGTGGAGAGCCGAAATTTGGCAACTGCTTTCTCCAGACTGAGGGCTGCGGCCGCCAGATCTGGCAGTTCCATTTCCACCAGGGAGAGGCGGCAACTATCCAAAGCACCCAGCAGGCGAGCCTGCTGACTTTGCAGCGTTTGGTACCAGTCCTTCGCCCCATTGGGGTCTTTTTGCAGCTGCTTTTCAATTTTTTTCCTGGCGGCGGGCATTTCCTCCTTCGCCAGCAGGATGGTGCGCTTGGCCTGTTCCAAGCGGTCTATGGCATACAGCTGTTTTTCTTCCATCAGAAAAACTCCTTCCAGTAAAGCTGGAGGGGCAGGATCACGCGACCCGGCCCCTCCGATTTTTTGCCCCAAACGGGGTGTTTTGTTTTATGCTGCCAGTTCACTGGCAGGCTCTGCCTCCTGGACACGGGAAACGGTGTAGCCCTTTTCCCGCAGGACTTCCAGGATGGAGGACACCAGTTCATTGTCCGTCTCCGGCTTGGGCGCAGGCTCCTTGGGCAAGGAGAGCGCCGGCTTTTTGACCGCCTTTTTCTTCGGCTTCATCAGCTTGCGGAAGGGAGCGGTCAGCAGCTTCTTCAGACCGGACAGCAATCTGCTGGGGAGATACCGGCGCAGGCTCACCACCTCCTGGGCGGTGCAACTGCCGATGTTGGAGCGGTTCACCACCAGACACTTGGCCGAAACCTCCAATGCCTGGATAAAGTTTTTGGCGCAGAGGGTCCCGCTGGCCTTGCAGGTGGTCCCGTACAGCTCCCCAAAGGCCCCGCTGCCGATCTCCACCTCCCGGATAAAACCGGTGCGGATGCTTACGGTATCCGCCTCCAGGCGGCGGGCATCCACGATGCCCCGGCCCAGAAGACGCCGGACCTTCAAAGTCCCGTTCACCTTTAGAACGCCGTTGACAACGAGGGTATCCGCGGAAAGGCTGCTGTAAAAAGCTACCTGGCCTTTTTCAATCGTAATGGTTTTCATGCTGCTTTTCTCCTTTTTTCTTTGATAGTTGGCCGCATATTGATGTTGGTGGTGGAGAAGGAAACCGACTGGACGGAGGTTTCTCCCCGCACCAGAATGTTATAGACCAGATCTACCACCGCGCAGGCCGCTGTGATGTTGGCCGTAATGGCCTGGGGCGCCGAGACAGAAGCCTCGGCACAGGAAAGCTCGGTAGGAAATTTGTCGGTCCCGTCTAAGATTTCGGGGTATAGGACCCCAACCGGCTTTTGGTAGGTGCGCCCGCCGCTGCGGACACCACACACCACCTGGCCGGTGTACTCCCCGTTGCCGCTGTCGATGTACACCAGATTCTCCATCTGATAGAACACCCTATGACAAAGACTCTGGGACTTGTTGTTGTCCACCGCTCCAATAAGGATGACCAGCTCGGTGAGGGTTTTGGTGTGCCATTTGCATTCCGAATAATACCGGCCCATCTCCCACACACAAGGCGTTACCAGCTTTTTCAGCTGCTCTTCGTCCTCGATATAGGTGGGAATATACTCGGCTTCCAGGCCAAAGACGGCGGAATACCGTTCGGCAAGTATCCGCGCCTTGTTTTCCCCCAAGTCCGCCTCAATAAAGTTCTGGCGGACCAGATTCTTTTTCTCCACAAGGTCCCCGTCCACAATGAGAAAGCGGCATTTCCGCTGTCCCAGGGCGTAGGCTAGCCGGTAAAGATGGGGGGGCAATATGTCCGCCAGTCCCTCCTGCTCCCAGCATTACGATCTTGACCGGGCGATTTTGGGCAAATTTCATGCCGCCATCGCTCCCTTCCATGAGTATCCCTCCTCTTCACTTGTGATGGGAAAGGATTCTTCCATAAGCTGTACCCGGTTACTCCACCAGCTTGGAAACTCCCTGGGCACTCCCTCCAGCACATCGCCGGGGTGGAGGGACAGGAAGGTCCCGCCGTTGCAGATGCGAGCGGATACCTCTGGGAAATACTGATCCAGGCGGCCCATAACAAGATACAGGCGGTTGGCCTTTTCATCCTCGTCGTCGATCTCGGAAAATCTGGCAGCTATGGAATTGTGGGAGTGAATGTCAGCATAGTGAAGCAGGTTATTCCGGTCCGGATCAATGGGGATGTCTGCAAAGATGCGGATCTTGCTCACCTTCTGGTGGGGGATGTCCAGCAGGAACCTTTCCTCCAGCCGGTCCCAATAGACCCTGACAAGGGCCTCGGTCTCGGCCCCCTCCCGCATATACGAGCGGAAGAATCCGATGACCTGCTGAACAAGCTCAAAGGGGATGAGGGGAAGATTGGAATGAAAGCCTTCCCGAATTTCGCTCAGCTCCGGGATGTTGGTCGCTCTGGTGATGAAGCGACCGGATTCCAGGCAGCGGATCTCGTACACATGGCCATCCCTGGCGGGGACCAGATTGATGATGTTGGGGGCCTTTTCCATCTCCTCCAGGGAAGAAAAAAATCCCTTGTAGGAAGCGATACCTTTGGACTGAGCAGCGATATGGGGACGCACCTTACAAGTGAGATCCCGGTCCTTCGCTTTTTTCAGCATATCCCGGAATCCTTCGGATTTCTCGATCTCCGCTTTGGCGGCGTAGATGATGACATCCTTGGGTTTGGGGATAGTCTTGGTGATCTTCCCGTACTCCATCGTCCAGGAAACACGCTTGCCATCCTCCAGTTCAGGGAAGTCCGCTTCCTTTTCTTTACGCAGCTGCTCAAAGGTCTTTTTCGGATCGGCGATCTCCTCCGTTACGCCGCCAAACTGGAACACCGGCGGCTTTTGGAGCAGTTCCCCTGCCAGGTCCTGGGTGATCTTTTCCTCCACCTGGCGCATAGCTGCCTCAAAGGGGTTTGTAGGCGAAGCTGCCGGCTTGCCGGATACCTTGGGAGCCGCAGGCTTCTTTTCCGGGGCAGCTGCCGACTGGGGCAGGGTTTCGGACTTTTCCTCTTCTGGTGCATTGGCATCCTCCTTTTTTCTTCGGGGTTCGGTACTTCAACAGGAGTCATCTCCTGCTGAACTGCGCCGGTGGTGGCTTCCGGAGCTTTTTCTTCCGGGGGCTGGAGGGCTTCCTTCTCCGCAAACAGGGTATCAAAATCTTCCCCGCCGCTGCCAAGATCCAAGCTGCCCTCTCTCCCGAAAATCGCCATGAAATCCAGGTTGTCACTCATGATTTTTGCCTCCTTCTTTGTTCTGGAACAAAAAAAGACCACGGCTCGCCCTTTCGGGTCTGCTGTGGTCTTTTCGTCTGCTGTTCTCAGGTTTTAGTGTTGGACGGGGCCTTCTACGGGGCGCACTGGCCCCTGGGGTCTTCGCTCCTACCTTGGGCGGTCTTTGGGGCCGCGCCACACTCCTACCTGAAATACAGGTCTATTTTATCATGGATGGGAGATGGTGTACACTTGCACTTTATGGTTGGCGCAGCTTTCAATCGTATCTCTGACATCCTCCATATAGCGGGTCTCCAACTTCTGCCACTCTCGGTAAATATCCGCTAGTGGGCTGGGGGAGTCTAACAGGGCGCTGCCCTGCTCCACTGTAACATCCCGTTCCTCCAGCGCCATGAGAATATCCTCCCGGACGCTGTACTCATAGGCGTGGTCCAGAATTTCCTTCGGGGGCAGGCCCAAAAGCCAGTCCCGGTAGGTATCCTGTTCCACTTTCATCTTCCGGTACAAAATCGTAGTGAGTTCTTCCGCTGTCATATCATCGTACCTCCTTAAATTCTGCCGGAAAGCAGCCGTTCGGCCACCTGCTGGCCGCCCAGCTCACTGATCCGGTAGATTTCGTCACAGAATGGCGCCAGAGTAAACTTCATCCCTGGTGACGCCTGGTCCATCAGAATGCCGGTGATGGTAAAACCCATCGCCGCCTTTTTCTTTTGCAGCTCCTGGACAAAGGACTCGGATACCCGGCACTCCCCGTCGGTGATAAAAACCACATCCGCCTGCCGAAACTCCCCGGTATCCATGAGCCGGAAAGCCTCCCGCAAGGGGGCCTCGTAGTCGGTGCCGCCGTTTAAGAAGGAAGAGGCAGAGGACAGTACATCCTCTGGGACATACTGACCGGGACGGAAAATATCTGTCCTGAAATCATCGGCGTCGGCAAAGTGGATAAGGGCAAAATTTCACCGGTGGAATCCGGTAATGTCCAGGAGGGCATAGGCCACGGCCTTGCCCCATGCGGCGTTGTCCCCGCCATTCTGCATGGTGGAGCCGGATTCATCCAGGCAGACGATCTTATCCCCCTGCCCTTTGCAGACGCGCTCCCGCTGCTGGTGCTGAAGCAGCGCCCCCCGCTGGTATTTTCGCAGAAAGAGGGGGATAGTCTCCGGGGCGGCCAGCGGGCCGAACTCCGAGGAGATCACGCTCCGCAGCCGGTTTCCCAGTTCTAGGCCGTACTTTTCGCCCCTGCCGTAGACGGTGGCATTTTTGCGTTTTACCCGCATCATCTCCCGCAGGCGGCCCAGGTACTGAGAAATTTTCACCAGCTGGCCGTTCTGCCGGACTTTTTGGAGCAGCTGGCCGTTCAAGGCATCCGGCCTCATATTTCCGGGATCGGTCCCCCAGGACAAAAGAATTTGCGCCGTTTCGTCGGCCTTCTCCATAGCCGCCTGGCCTGCAGCAGATAATACGGATTCCACCTGCTCCTGGTGGCGCAGGAGGTTATCCTCCACCATCTTCTCCAGGGCGGCAAGCTGGCGTACTTTGCTGTGGGTCCGGTTCGCCAGCCGCAATATCTTCTTTTCCAGCTTAGGGTCCAGCCGGGCGGGGTCCCGGCGGTCCAGAAGCTCCCCAAGCTGTTCCAGCCGCTCCTCCTGCTTTGCCGTTTCCTTTTCCAGCACTGAAAGGCTTTGCTTCGGCCCGTTGGCGGCATCCATCAGCCGGTCCAGGTTTTCTATGATCTGGCGCATAAATTCCTCCGTCGCGTCGTAGGCGGGCAGTTCGTTCCCCTCGCAGATGGCCCTGATGGCCGGATAGACAGGGGACCGCATCAGCTGCCGCAGGATGGGGCGGTGGAATTTTTTTGCCATGGGGGAAAGGACATCCTCCGGCTTTTCCTTCACATTCATGCTGAACAGGCTCTGGAACACATCGCGGGAAAGGTCAGAAATGCCGGGCAGCTTCCCTTGGACCTGCTTTTCCCATTCGCTCAGCATACCGTCCCTGTCCTTGCGGACCTCCCGGTAGATCTCATCCTCGATTCGCCTGGAATAGAGGGTCTGGTTTTCCTTCCCAAACACCATTTTCAGACGGTCACGGAAGAAAGCGGATTGCATCAGTTTCCCAAAATCAATAAAAGCATCTCTCATCGCTGTTTCCTTTCCAGCGTCCAAAATGGGGAGAGCCGAAGCCCTCCCCGTGGTGACGCCACAGTTTATTTTTAGAACGGCAGGTCTCCGGCTTCGCTCACCTCCTCAAAGGAGGAAAAGCTGGATACCAGGCCGTCAAAGCCCGCAAAGGCGGCGCTTAAATCAGCGGCGACCGGTGTGCCGGCGGGAACATCTGTCGAAACCTGTGCCGGAGCCAGCGGCTGGGGCTGATAAGCTGCCCTTTCCGCCGCTCCCTCTGCCGGGGCCGCTTCGGTGGGGGCGAAACTTACCCGCTCCGCCAGGATACGCACCCCCTCATGCTTGCTGCCGTTTTTGTCCGTCCAGGGGCCGGTCTGCAAGCTGCCGGTGATCTCGATGAGCTTCCCTTTCTGGAAGTTGTTGGCGATAAACTCCGCGGTGGAGCGCCACGCTTCCACATTGAAGAAATCCGCCTTCTTCTCTCTGCCCTTGCCGGCGTACCGGTCGCAGGCGATGCGGATAGTCACGGCGGATACCCCCGATGGGGTCTGGCGCAGCTCCGGGTCTTTGGTGAGCCTGCCAGTGATCACAACAGTGTTTGCCATTTATTGCTCCTCCTGTTCTTCTTCCGGGGCAGGATTTTCCCTGCCCTGCTTGTCATAGATGTTCCAGAGGATATGCCGAAGCGTCTCCTTCCAGTTACACCATTCGTACCGGGCCCAGCTGCAAACCGTTTGCAGCGGATGTGGGAACTGGCACAGGTACTGAAGCTCTTCCTGATCCCATTCCCCGCCGCTAAGAAATTCACGGTACAGGTTCTTGTACAGAACGATCTCTTCCCCGCGCCGGAGCCATTCCTCCGGCCGCAGGCCGCTGATCTCTTCCAGAAAGTCGGCATAGTCCTTCTCGATCCGGTACCGAAGCTCCTGGGGCAGATCACTTTTCATTTGCCGGCCTCCTTCCCAGGCCCTTGCGAAAGCCCGCAAGGAAATTGTCCGCCATTTTGCCGAGGAAAACGGCAAGTCCGCCCAGCAGCCATAGGCCAAGGATGATCTGGGCCACTTTGGAGCGCAGCAGACAGAGCAGCAGAACGGCCAGGGTAACGCCGATCAGCACCGAAAGCAGTTTGTGTTTCATAGCAAATGTCCTTTCTTTTAAGACTGTCCGCCGGGGCCGATCAGGGCCTCCAGCTCGTTCATGGGGATATAGGTGAGGTTGGTGGCGGCGTGGGCCTTCTGGCTGGCCTTTTCCAATTCCTCCAGCAGCCCGTCCACCTGGGCTGTCTCGGTGTCGTTCTGAGCATAGGACCGCAGACCGGTGATCTTGCGGTAAATTTCCACCGCTTCGGTGCGGAACCGCTGAAGCGCCCGCACCACATTCCCGTCCGGGGCCTGCTCAAACCGGGCCGCCGCGTCTACGATGGACTTACGGATCTCGGAGATCTTTCCGGCAAGGGGATTCTCGCAGAGCCGGGTGAGTACCTGGCTGATTTTCGGCAGCTCGTCCGGGGTGGTCCACAGATAGTTGCGGAGGATGGTCAGGTCTGTCCCGACAGCTTCCTCCCGCCCGCAGAGCCAGGCGTGGGCCTGGACGATGGGGTAGTAGCCGAAATATTTCCGGTCGGACACATGGATGCCCTGGCGGCGCAGCTCGATGAGGATGTCGTCCATCAGCTCATTGACCGCGGCGGGGATTTGTACAGCGGAAACCTCCCGCTGCATCTCACAGAGTTCCTCCAGGGTGATGGTAGGCCCGGTGAGGGGCGTAGCCTTGTCCTCGGCCTGCTTCTTTGCCAGCATCGAGAGCCGGGTATCCCGGTCCTCTATGTACTTGACATAGACTTTCAGCTCCAGCCGGTCGTAGAGCGGCCGGAGGATGGATTCGGCGGGGTCGTTAAAGTTGGGGATCTCGTTGCTGGCCGTGAAGAAGGAGATGGTGGGAATACCCACCGTCACCCCTTCGTTGGTGTACCGCCGCTCGTTGAGGGCGGTAAGCAGGGAGTTGAGAATACCATCATTCGCTTTGAAAAGCTCGTCGATAAAGACAATGTGGCTCTCCGGGATCTTCCCCTTGGTCTTGATGCGGGGGTCGTTCCCGTGAAGCTCCGCCAGGGCCTTCCGATACCCCTCGGCGAGATTTGCCATCTCGCCTACCTGCCGGAGTTTCTCCGGGGCGGGATCGGCTGAAAGCGACTGCCGGGCAGCGGCCAGACCCTTTCGCAGGGACTGGTAAACGCTGTCCTGCTCCAGCACCTCCTCGGCCACATTTCCGGGGATGAGGCTCCCCAGGTCCAGGCGGCCAAAGAGCTGTTCCTCGTCGCTCTGCTTGGAGATAAGCCGCTCAAACTGTCTGGCCCCCACAATGCGGCGGCGGAAGCGGTTGATGGCGTAGCTCTTTGCCGCGCCGGTATCCCCCAGGATAAAAAGGTTTTTCCTGGTGAGCAGACAAACGGCGATCATATTGATCAGGTCCCGGCGCTCGGCTACCTCGTCGTTGACAGCACTGATAACAGCGATCATTTTTTCTTTCAGCATGACAGATCCTCCCTTTTTGCAATTGTTTTATTTCTCCAGGGGCATCCAGCCCATCACATCACAGATCTTCCGGCTTTCTTCGATGACAAAGGCATCCGGCCCGTCCAGGCTCTTCTGTCCCGCCCAGTGGCGGAGCATCACCATGGCCAGCCGGTAAAGGCCGATGTTGTCTCCAGCGTCAGTCCCCGCCAGCAGGCAGCCCGCAAAGCGCGGGGCATTCTTCGGCTGTTCCGAAAGGGAACCGGCAAACTGCCGGAGCCCCATGGCAAGGCTCCCGGCGGGGACAGCCCCCGCCATTCTCTGGGTTCTCAAAACTCTTGTTGATTCACGCATTTTACGCAGCCTCCTTTTGCATTTCCTCGTTGCAGATCTCAATGACCTCCTGGCACTGGGCCATGGTAAACCGGGCGATGTGGGTGCGGTAGTCCGGCAGCTTCATCCTTTTCGCCAGCCAGTGGTAGGCCTCGCTCCGTTTCAGTCCCCGTTTCCTCCACAGGGGGTCGAAGGCGTTGTGGGCCTCCCGGCGCTTATTTCGCAGGGCGGCGTTGGCCAGCGTCCCAAGGGGCTTTTTGGTACCATCATGGACGCCCACATAGGCCCCGCAGTTGGTGCAGTAGTAGATATTCCCATAGCTTTTGCCGTGGTAGACGATGGCGGAATCGGTGAAGATCACCTTGCCGCCGCAATAGTCGCAGATGGTAGGAATCTTCATGGTTATCTGCCCTCCTTGAAAGCAACGCCATATTTTTGAAAGACCGCATGGATCTCATCCTTTGTGGTCGCTTTTGCGATAGCCTCTATTGACAGATCAGTTATCATCTCAAGCACCGTTTTTGTCACTCCAGAGGCTTCTAATTGGCCCAAAAGGGCGATCAAAAGCTGAAAGCCTTGGGCTCTCAGTTCCAGATATACCGTTGGTTCAGTAAGTTCCTGTTCTTTAATGAGACGAAAAACCCTGCTCATAACTTCGATCTGATACATAAAAATACTCCTCTCTAAGCAGTCGTTATCTTACGTCAAGCCGCCAGCTGTACCCGCAGCTTTTTTCTGGTCCGGTACAGGCAGTTATCCACCGCCTTGCGGTCCATGCCGGAACGCTCCGCGATCTCGGCGTAGGTGTGGCCGAAGGAGCGCAGGCGCAGCACATTTCCCTGGCGGACGGTGACCAGCCTTTTGGTCCGGTCCCACAGCTCCTGGGCTTCCCCGAATACCGGTGTGTCAGCAAGCCGGCGCAAAGTCGTTTCATAGGCAGAACTGTCCTGATTGAGCCGGGAGCGGCGGCGGGCTTCCTTGCGGATAAACCCCAGCAGTTCCCAGCGCATGGCGTTTACTGCCACGGTGGTAAAGCTGTACTTTTGCAGCTCCGGGCGTTCGTTGTACTGTTGGACAGCACGCATATACCCATCCAGGGCGGCATCGTACAGGCCTTCCTTCTCCAAAAAGGAAAAAGGAGGTTCCTCATGGAGTTGTCTTTTTAACCATCGAAAGGAAAGAAACCATTCCAGAAGGCTGTAGTGTTCCTCCATAAACTTGCTTTGTGCCGGGGTAAAGGGGTGCAGGGCGGTATTGTTTTTTCCACTCATTGTTGTTCCTCCTATGCGGCCTTGGCCGTAGTCTTTTTAGCTTTAGAAGTTTTTTTCTTGGCGGCGGTCTTTTTCCCTTCCAGGGAATCGTCCTTTTTGGATTTATCCGGGCGCTTGACAGGGCGTCTGGGGATCAGCATATATTTCTCGCTGCCGTTGGCGGCGATCAGTATGCCATCCTGTGAGATCGACAGAGCCAGCATCCCTTCCAGCAAACGGATCCCTTGGGCAAAATCAGATGCGTTGTAATAAAAGCTGGTATCCTCCGGCATAGCGTTCAATACCCCTGTTTCCAGCTGGGTGTTGGCGGTGATGCCGCTGGGTCCGTCGCAGGAAAGAAGGATCTTTTTATCCGGGGTAAAGCGCAGATGAAGACTGCTGTACCCATCGATGACGGTGGTGACGGTCTCCACCGCCTGCCGGAAGTCTTTGGACGCTGCCAGGGCTCTGTATTTCCCCGGCGTGGCCAAAAGTGCCTCTACATCCAGATAGGGAACCTCCACGATGCGGGAGGTAAAATACAGGCCCGGCCGGAAAAAGATGGCGCTGTGGTCCTGTATTCCCAGATAGATGATCTCTGTATCCTCCACCAGTCCTGCCAGGACCCGCAGAGACTTGGCAGGGAGCAGGAATTCCAGAGACCCCCCGCTTTCCGCCTTCTCCCTTGTTTCGATCAGACGGTGGCTGTCGCAGGCAGCGGCCTGAATGGAGTTAGGGGTGATTTCCAGACGGACGCATTCCAACATCTGCTTGGGGTCTTTTTTGGCTGCGGCGAAGGTGGTGAACCGCTCCAGAGAGGTCAGGCCGGTGAGCCGCACCAGGTTTTGTGGGACCGGTATCTTCACCTTGGTGAGAAGATCCGGTTTCAGGGTGGCGACCGTGTATTGGGTGTTCTGGCATTTCAGGCAAAGCAGCCCGTTTTCCAGGGATTCCACCGAAACGCGGTCTCCGCTGGTCAGGTTCAGCATACCGGTGAGCAGTTGGGCATTGACGATAGCACCGCCGCCAGTTTCCACATCCGCCTGCATTTCACAGCGGATGGCGGTCCGTAGGTCGCTCCCAAAGAAAGATACCTGACCTGTATTTTCATTGGCTTCCAACAGGATACCGGTGAACTCGGCTATGGGGGAGTTTTCCGGGACCGCCAAGGCGGCCTTACGGGCTGCAGAGAGGGCTTCCTTGCGGTTGATATGAAATTTCATAGCTGCCTCCAATCGTTTCAAGCAGGGATCTGCTCAAAGAAAGAGAGTTGGTTTTTATCTGGTGTGGCAGGGGCCTTTTTCCTCCGGCGCGCTACCTGACTGTAAGTGATGAAGGTAAGCGGCTGAGGATCCTCCGTGGCTTGTTTTGCCGCCGGCAATAAGATCACTGGTTGAGGTTTCGATTTCTGCACAGATGGGATTTGCCGTGCTTCCCTCTGGGGATGCAGGAAGGCCATCTTCTTGAAAACGGTTCCAATATCTTCCACTTCACTCTTGATGCCAAGGGCCAGCTCCTTTGCCAGCTGGGAAGTCATATCCTGGCAGTTAGACATGGCGGCCAGGCCCTCGTCAGTGATGTTCCCCTCGATGATGCCCGCTACCGCCAGCTTGGAGGCCATAAGCTGCATGGCCCGTTCCTGGATGGTGTTTTTGTAGTAGAAGAAATAGACCTCAATGCGGGGAGCGGTCTGGTTGATCCGCCAGCTTCGGCGGGATGCTTGGCGCAGGGTGAACAGGTTGTAGCCCATGTTGTAGAAGATAAGAGTGGTAAAGTCGTTGGCGTCCAAGCCGGTCTCGATCAGGGAAGGGTTGCAGATAAGGACCTGCAGCCCGTTTGCCAGCTGTTTGTCGATCCAGCCCTCCCGCTTGGCAGGCTTGACATTGGCAGGCAGCACCATGGCCTTGTATCCCCGCTCAGTCAATTCGCGCAGGAGTTTTTCCTGGGTGTCGATCCGCACCCAGCTGGTGTAGATCAGCACCTTTTCTCCTCTATCCACCTTCTGCCGGATAAGCTCCAGAGCCTTCATATCCTTTTGGTGCAGTTCCTCTGGCTGGGATCTGTCTTTGGGAATGACCAGTGGTTTGCCCTCATAGTCCAGCACAGGGGGGATACCGTAGGGCTGGTCCGGATAGATGGTCAGCGTGTTTAGATATGCCGAAAGGAGTTTTTTGGCATTTTTGTGGTTTGCACATATTTGATAGCGAAACAGCTCGCTCAAGCATTGGTACTCCTGCTCTACATCAGGCAGCATGGTAAGCCCGATGGGGATCTCTTCGTATTCGGGCAGGTCCTTCCCCATGTCCATAAGGGAGAGAAAGACCGTATTCAGCAGGAGAAAACGGGAATAGACCAGCGGGGATACCCCCGGCAGCATCCGTTCTCCTTTTTTTGTGCGGGATGCCCTGCGGTTGGCGTTGTATTCCGCTGACTTCATCTGGAAAGTGCTTTCCACCACACCGTACTCCCGGCAAAAGCGCCAAGGATCAGCGTGTTCCTGACCGTCCGCCACCATCTCCGCCGGGGTTAGCCGGAAGAGCAGGTGGAAGATGCCGGAGGCATAGCCGTTGATGAGGGTGGCAGTCATGCCCACTACCTTCTTTGCCGTGCCTGCGATCTCCGCCATAGCGTCTCCCTGGCCGCTGTCCTGGGAATACTGGTGAAGCTCGTCTGCAAGGAGGCCGTCGATCTTCCCCTTCATCTTCCTTTTGATAAAGGAGCTGATGGGAAAGCGCCGGCAGCCATAGGAAGGGTTATCGAACAATTCAGGGTTTTGGGAAAGTTTCTGTAATGCCTCCAGCACCTGGGGCGACCGGGTTTTGGCTCCATAGGTCCACAGAAAATCTCGGTGGACAAAGCCGAAGCCGCCAATCTTTGCCCACTCGCTGCGGCGGGAGGGCGGCGCCATCCCATAGAAGGACTGTTCCGGCTTGCAAAACGGCTCCCATAAGACGGTACCGCATTCCCTGCATTTGTGGTTTTTGGTGTTCTCCCGCAGAAAGAAGGCCAGCTCGACGGGGACTTCATACCGAGCCCCTCCCTCGCTGATCTCCTCCATAACAGGCTGATGGCAGCAGGGACAGAGGAAAACCTTTTTCCTGGCGCTCCATCGAACAGCAGGGGCCCGCATATATCCGTCCCTGGCCCGTTCCTTGGAGAGAATGGCGTAGGCGGTACGGTCTCCCTTCTCATAGGCCCGATAGAGCTTCTTCAGCTCCCGGATGCTGGTGACAATACTGGCAAAAGCACCAGGGACCGTTTCCTCCACCTCCCGCACCCACTTTTCGGTGATATGGGAGGGACAGAGGACCACATTGAAGGTCTTTTTCTTCCCGGCAGCCAGGTGGCTGGCAGTAAGGGCGGTCAGGCCGATCTTTGTCTTGCCGGAGCCGCATTCCGCCACCAACAGAGCGGGTTGGTGCTGGTCCAGCCTTCGTTTCAGCCCTTCGGCGGCGGCAAGCTGGGCGTCATAGAGGGAATATCCGGTCTTTTGGCGGATGTTCTCGTTGACCGCAAGGACATTTTGGGAAAGGGGCTCCGACGCTGGATCGAACAGGGGGACGAATTGCCCCTTGATCCGCTGGGCGATATTAGCCCCGAACTTTTGCAGGTACCCAGTGACCGTTTGGATGTCCTGGAAGGCAGCGTCGCTCTCTGGCGTAGAGCCCGGAATGGAGATCTTGCCGCTTTTCAGCCCATCCTCCACCACCTGGATGATGTTCTTATCGTCCTTTGTGCAGGTAAGCAGCCAGGCGTCAAAGCACTCGGTCCGGCTGATGACCTCCAGCTTTCGCAGGATGCCTCTTGCTTGCAGCTCTGCCAGCAAGTAGTCTTGAAAGTCGGAGATCAGCGGCACACCGGTACGCTTGTCGATTTCGCTGAACAGGCGGTCCATATCCCCCTGGGGGCAAAAGATGTAGCATTTGCGGGGTGGGCCTTCCAACATGGTCTGCTTCTGCGGGGATTTTTCCTGTTCCGCTGCTTCCGGTTCGCTGTCCCGCAAATACAGAGTTGCTTCAGCATAGATGCCATCGTGGGAAAACTGCCGTTGGTACTGCCTTAGCGGGGTATCCAGCTTTAAGTCCGGCTCCACCTCCACAGTACCGCCGCCATAAATGGCGTCCGCAAGTCCCCGCACCTTTTCCGGCTCCCCGCCGAAGCGGATGGCCACCAGCTGGGGGCATTTTCCTCCAGCCGGGTCGAATACGATAGTATCCGCGTAGCAGTCGAGTCTCAAACCTCCTTTCTTGTTTTCATAGGTTACTTTCCATAGTTGTGGCTTGCTCATTTACAATGGTCTTCCTCCTTTTTATGGACTCATCCGAAAACCGATAGGTTTTCGGATGGGACGAGGCGGCGCGAAGCGACGCCAGCACGCGCAGCGTGCGTATTGTCGATTGAAAATCGGCAATGAGTACCAAACAAAAAAGACCATAGCCGGGCCCTTTCGGGTTGGCTATGGTCTTTCTGTTTGGCTGTATTCAGGTTTTTGTGTTGGACAGGGCTTTCTGCGGGGCGCACTGGCCCCTGGGGTCTTTCGCTCCTACCTTGGGCGGTCTTTGGGGCCGCGCCACACTCCTACCTGAAATACAGGTCTATTTTAACATAGCTGGGAGAGACTGTACACTTGCACATCAAAATTGTAGAGGGGGAATTAGTTTCCGCCTATATGTGTTCCCCGGAGAGTGCCACCGAGGAATTTAAGATTAAGTAAGCAGCTATATTATCAGAACACCGAGTGTAGCCAGCCCGTCCACCGGAACATGATTATGTACACGATCATCCAGTCCTTCAAGCCGGGGAAGATCTCCCCAAATGATGCGAACCGGCTGAGTTTTGAGTTGGCTATGCGCTTTATCAAGGGCCAGCACCAATTTGTTATGAGTCCCCATACCGACAAAGCCTACATCCATACCCACATCAAATTTAACAGCATCAATCTAGACTGTAATGTCAAGTTTTGGAATGTAAAAAACTCTGCTTTTGTCTTGCACTGGATCAACGACGAACTATGCCAGGAAGGGGGGACAATTATTGAAAACCCTTCAGGTCGGGGAATGGGCGGACATCCAATACGGGATGTCCGGCAATAGGTGAATGTGTCAGACCATTGACCAGCTACTCCCGAACAGCCGGGATTTAGAGGATTTTTTGGCCCGGATGCGCACAGAGGGGTTTGAGGTCAAGTTGAATCGGCATATTACCTTCCAAACGGCGCAAAACAGGCCCTATCCGACAACGCTGGAGAACGGCTTAACGAAATTTTTCAAAGGGTCAAGCAGTTAGAGGATTGCATAGCGGAGATTGCCCGTCTAAAGACCCATGTCATTCAACAGGACGCGCAGGCACGATAAAAGGAAGGCTGGAAGGGTATTCATTTCCCTTTTCAGTCATCCTTTTTTCATTTCTTTCGGCGTCAGCTGACCGTATTGGACAATAACCTCTCCAGTCTTTAGGTTGATTTTCCTTTTCCAGTAATGTGTATTGCGGCTGACTTTGGGCGTAGCCCCTCTCCACTTTTGGAAAAAGGTACAGCACACCAGGGTATGATTCCCTGTACGTCGAACTAGAAACAAATACACTGGCTGTCCCCCAAAATCATTTCATCTATCTTGGTATAATTGCAGGCCTATGTGTTCCCTGGGATGGCTCAGCCCTCTGCCGCGCCTGCTCTTCTTTCGTGGTTGATATTATTTATAAATATAATTACCAAGAAAAAAACAATTTAGAAAGACTTGACATTTAAATATATTTATGGTATTTTTACTACAGTAACATTCTTGACATAGATTACTAGGGCTTGCTTGATAATTTGTGATATACAAAATGGCATGGTATTTCAGCCGTTGGCAAACAAATTTTCGCAGGAATCCTATACGCTTCTGGTCTATAGACTTTTAGTTTGTAGGCCGGAGGCGTATACAAGTATATAGATAAGAATGGGAGGGGATAACAGTATGGATATTTCAAAATTAAATGTTCCTCTGATGTATTTTAAGCAAAAGGAAACAAGAAATGGACTAATTGCTGACGATTCATCTACTTCAGCCTTTTTGCCTATGTTACAGTTTGTATTAAAAAATATAGATATTAGTGAAAAAACGCTTGACACATCGTGTGACTGCGGCAACAAAGAGAAATGTAAGTGTAATAGCGAAGATGAAATGAGTGAAGTGACTGAACCTAAAAAAAGTGGATTGGCGGCTTGTATGGAGTGCCCAATGAGAGAGTCTGGTCAATGTGAGCTTTGGAATGGCAAGGAAAATGATTTTGGGCTGCTTATTGGGACCACTTCAACAACTAGGAGTATTTCTTTGGCACACGATGTTTCTTTAGATGAGCAGTCGGGTATTCGCCCTGATTTGTTTCCGCTAACTAAGGTATGGTTAGATTATAATGGTGCGTATGCTTACATAGATAAAAAAAAATTAGGAAGACGAAGACTATGAAATATTAACTGATAAGCATCATAAAGGTGCAGATGAAATATACAATTTCATGCTTATAGATCAAATAATAGGTGCGGTTTTCCATATAGGGAGAACCGCACTTTTTGTGCTCTTTTGGAAGAAAGGAGGATAGGTACCATATGAGGGGCATAGAAGCAGAGTGATGGCAAGTGAGAGGTAATATGTAGAGGGTGTTTTCTGCCACCAAAT
>CAJUEU010000036.1:0-15151 GCA_910585735.1 uncultured Oscillospiraceae bacterium
GGCTACACCCTTCAGGACGTGAAGGCGGGGGAGATCGCCCTTTTGAGCTCCAAGGTGAAGCTCTATGGGGAGGAAAAGGTGGCCCAGGAGCTGGGGGTGGGCCTGCCCACCCTCCGGGACGTGGTGAAGGAGCTGATGAAGCCCGGCCGGGACCCCCGGGATGAGCTGCCCGCCCCGGTGCTCCGCAGCGACATTCTGGATATGAAGGATCTGAAACCCGGCATGGAGCTCACGGGCACGGTGCGCAACGTCATCGACTTCGGGGCCTTTGTGGACATCGGAGTTCACCAGGACGGGCTGGTCCACATCTCTCAAATTTGTGACCGCTACATCAAGCACCCCTCCGAGGTCCTCAGCGTGGGGGACGTGGTCACCGTCTGGGTCCGTGAGGTGGACGAGGGGAAAAAGCGCATCTCCCTCACCATGAAAAAACCCAAATGATAGAAGCTGAGACTGAACCGTAACGGCGGTGGGCGACGGCCTTCTCTGGCCCCCAGAACCCCCAACCCCTTGAAAATCAAGGGATGCCACCTGAAGTTGCGTAAAAATAGCCCCAATTCCCACCCTGAGTTGGTGTCGCTTCGCCTGGGATAAGCGCAGAATGGGGACAGATTTTCAAGGAGGTAAAAACATGAACAATCATTTTCCACAAAATCTGTCCATCCTCCGCCGAAAGGCGGGTTACACCCAGGAGACTCTGGCCGAAGCCTTGGGGGTCTCCCGCCAGGCGGTAGGCAAGTGGGAGTCCGGCCAGGCTCTGCCCGAGGCCGCCACCCTGCTCACCATGGCCGACCTGCTGGGCTGCTCCCTGGACCTTCTTATGCGGGAGCCCCTCACTGAAGAGGGGGAGGTGGACGCCCTGGCCGTCGGCCGGGAGCGGGAGGAGGCGGACCAGGCCGTCTATGACGCCTACCATGCCATGGTGGGGGACTTCTCCAAAAAGATCGCTGCCGGGGTCTTTCTGGTCCTCTTTGGGGTGGCTATGGCCGCCCTCACTGCCGCCCTGGGCCTTCCCGAGTGGACCGCGGTGGCCGCCCTTTTTGTGTTCCTCATCGCCGGAGTCTACCTTTTCATCACCGCCGGCATGGCCGAGGACGATTTTAAGGAGGAGTATCCCGAGGTGCCGCCCCTCTATGACCCGGAGGAAAAGCGGGAGTTTCAGCGCAGGTTCCGGCTGGGAGTGGCCCTCCCCATCATGGGGATCCTGGCTGACGCGGCGCTCTGCGGTATTTTGGGTACCATGCCCGGAGCCGAGACCAGGGAAATGTACATTGGCGCGCTCTTTCTGGCGGTCCTGACCCTGTGCGTGACCCCGCTGGTCTATCTGGGCTGCCTCTCCGCCCGGTACGAGCTGGAGGAGATGAGCGAGCGGGAGCGGAAAAGAAAGCGCGATTTCAGCGGCCCCATCATGATCCTGGCCACCGCCGGCTTCCTCCTCTGGGGACTGATGTGGGACGGCTGGCATGTGAGCTGGATCTGCTTTCTCATCGGAGCGGCGGGAGTTATTTTGTGCAAGGTGGTGCAGGATGGCCGGGACAGCCGTTGACCTGAGGGAGTAGATGTCCCCTGTCCCCCAGGGGAGGAGCTCACAAAGAAAAACCCACTGGAAAAATAAAGCAGCGTCCCCGGAAGTGCCTTCCGGGGACGCCGCTTTATTTTGTGGGATCAAAGGATCATCATCAAATTGTTGTAATTAAGCTCTTTAGCCTTCTTTTGCACAGAAAACCAGTCGATAATAGTCAGTATTCCACAGAGGCCAAGGGTCAGTAGTTTCAGGATCCCCATGCCCGTATCACCCAGCATGAAACGGTCGATGCCCAAACTGCCCAGGAAAATAGACACCAGGAGAATAGTGGTGGGGTCTTTGAACTCGACGCCTGAAACCAGATTAAATTTATCCTCGTCAGCTTCGGCCAGCTTCTGCTTGATAAAGACGATCTTTTCTGCGGGCAAATACTTTTGATTGGTCATGACGAACATATCCACGCGGTCTTGGGTCATTTTTCTCTCTCCTTCTATTTTTATTTCATACTACGGTATATGTGATAGCCAAACAGCAAAAAGGCATAGAGCAAGATGGCTGTGTCCAGAAGACAAACTTTTTTCTGCTTTTTGTTGGAGCTGTATACAAATAGCAGCACGAACAGAGGAACCGTAAGGAAAAGGGCATGCTGTTCCAACGCGCTGTGTAGATCTCCACTCAAAAATGACAGCCAGGCCCGTGTCAGGCCACAGCCGGGGCATTTGAGGTGAAAAAGGCGAAAAATAGGACAGCCCCAAACACATTGCAGAAACAAAAGTGAAAAAAGGAAGCCTGCGGAAGAAACAGATCTTAATAGGTTTTTTTCTCTATGCATGCATGGCATCACTCCCGAAAGTACAATATAAAAATACCATAGTATTTTTATAAAGTCAAGCAAAATAGTACGAT
Source organism: uncultured Oscillospiraceae bacterium (assembly GCA_910585735.1). Lineage (GTDB taxonomy): Bacteria > Bacillota > Clostridia > Oscillospirales > Oscillospiraceae > Vermiculatibacterium. The sequence goes on from CAJUEU010000036.1 coordinate 2,432, forward strand.
AGTATCGTAATATTTTGTTGGAGGGGTAAATATGTTAAACCAGCAAATTCGGGAGCTTCGGATTTCAAGAAGAATGAGCCAAGTTGAACTTGCGAAAGCGTTAAGTGTAACAAAGCAAAGCGTTTCGAATTGGGAGAATGATAACATACAGCCCTCTGTGGAAATGCTTATAAAGATTGCAAAGGTTTTTTCTGTTTCAACAGACTATCTTTTAGGGCTTGAAACGGAAGACCATGTTGATGTAAGCGGCTTATCCAATGAGGTCGTTTCTCATATCCGGCAAATTTTTGAAGAACAGGAAATAACAGCGTCCCCGGAAGGCTCTTCCGGGGACGCTGTTATTTTGTAGGAAAATCTTATCCCAGCTCTGTCTCAATGGGGAGGCGGCAGTGATAGCCGTCTGCCCGGATCTGAGACGTGACCTGGCTGATGGTGTAGGAATTGGCGGGGAGGGTAAGCCGGCCCTCCGTGCGCCGGGTGTTAAGATTGGCCAGCAGGGTGGCGGCGGTGGAGCCGGATACATTGCTCTGCCAGCACCGCCAGCCTTCCGCGCTGAGGGCCTGGGCCAGCTCGCCGGAAGCTGCGGCAATGCGGGTCCGGGTCCGGGCGATGTGAGAGAGGAGTACATTGCCCCGCTTCAGGGACTCCAGCGCCTCCTCCGTGGTGCCGCCTGTGGGGATCAGGCCCACAGAATGTCCTCCGGCCAACGCCCGGCGCACCAGAGCGCTTTGACCGGGCAAAGAATCGGGGGTAAAGAGAAAGAGCGCCTGAAACCCGTCAGGAAGGGCCAGGGTCAGATCCCCTTCCGCCTCAGAGGCGTCAATGGCCACATAGACCCGCACATGCTCCTTGGGGTTGGCGGTGGGGCCGGGCGGGGAGGAGGGCGTCGGCGTGACTGTGGGAGTGGGGGACGGCGTAGCCGTAACAGCAGGTGTGGGTTGGGGCTCCATGCTTTGCAGAACGGCGTTGTACCGGGAGAGCATAGCGCTGCTGGCGGCACTGAGAAAAACCAGGTCGCTGAGGCTGGCCGAGGAGTTGCAGATACGGATCAGGGTGCCCCGGTCTGGGGTGACCAGAAAGCTATACTGAAGGTTAAAGTAGCTGCATACGGCCTGAGCCGGGACATAGGGAATGTTGTTTCGGATCACCGCCCGGAAGTTCATCACGTTGCCGTCCCGGTCGGTACAGGTGCTGTCATTGACGGTAAAGGTCAGATTTCCATTGAGGGAGTAAAGGTTCAGAATTGTGCCCTTGTCCTGCTTAATGCCGTAGTAGACGCCAAGGTCGGTGCCGGTGGCGTCCTTGTCAAATACGGTGTAGGGGATATAGATGGTGCCGTTCACCGCCACAGGCAGGGTATTGCCCGGCAGGTCGCACATTTTGTCATTGGCGGCCAGCAGATAGATGGTGGTGGGGGCGCCCCAGGCGGAGAGGGAGAGGAACCCCAGGAAAAGGGCCAGGGTGCAGAAAAGGGCCGCGAAACGTTTTTTCATGGGGTCAACTCCTTTCTGACCGGGGAACAAACAGGACAGAAGAACAACCATGACAATGTCCGTCACACAGGAACAAATGTGGAAAAATGTATTTCACCACACGCTAACCGTCCCTCTGCCCTGTTTCTGTCTTTCTGAATGGTTTGACGCTGCCGGACGAAAAAAGTTCCGTTCAGGGCTCGGTCATCAGCTTCTCAAAGGTCTCGCCGTCCATGGACTCGTGCTCCAGAAGATACTGGGCCACCCGCTCAAGAAGAGCCCGGTCCCGGGTGAGCACGGTCTTGCAAACGGCGTAAGCCCCGTCCAAAAGGGATTTGACCTCCTCGTCGATGAGGGCGGCCACCTCCTCGGAATAGGTCTTGGCCTGGGCCATGCTCCGGCCGATAAAGACCTCGTCGTGGCCGGAATCGAAAACCACATTGCCCAGCTTATCGCTCATGCCGTAGCGCATCACCATGTTTCGGGCGATGTGGCTGGCGTTTTGAAGGTCGCTTCCCGCCCCTGTGGAGATGTCCCCAAGAACCAGCTCCTCAGCGCACCGTCCGCCCAGGCAGACGGCGATGCGGTCGGTGAGCTCCTGCCGGGACTGGAAGGACTTGTCTTCCTTGGGCAGGTGGATGGTCATGCCTCCCGCCATACCCCGGGGAATGATCGTGACCGAATGGACCGGGTCCTGGCTGGGAAGGGCGTGGATCATCAGGGCGTGTCCCGCCTCGTGGTAGGCGGTGAGCTGCCGCTCCCGCTCAATGACTTTCCGGCTCTTTTTCTCGGGGCCGGCCAGCACCTTGATGATGGATTCCTGAATGTCCTCCATGCGGATAAAGGGACTGCGGTTCTTGGCCGCCCGAAGGGCGGATTCGTTCATCAGGTTTTCCAGGTCGGCGCCGGTGAAGCCGGCGGTGGAGCGGGCCACGATGGACAGGTCCACGTCGTCAGCCAGGGGCTTGTTCCGGGTGTGAACACGAAGAATGTCCTCCCGGCCCTTCACGTCGGGGGCGCCCACATAGACCTGCCGGTCGAACCGGCCGGGACGGAGAATGGCCGGGTCCAGAATATCCACCCGGTTGGTGGCGGCCAGGACCACCACGCCCTCGTTGGCGGTAAAGCCGTCCATCTCCACCAGAAGCTGGTTCAGAGTTTGCTCCCGCTCGTCGTGGCCGCCGCCCAGGCCGGCGCCCCGCTGCCGGGCCACGGCGTCGATCTCATCGATGAATACGATGGCGGGGGAGTCCTTCTTGGCCTGGTCGAACAGGTCCCGGACCCGGCCCGCGCCTACGCCTACATAAAGCTCCACGAAATCAGAGCCCGAAATGGACAGAAAGCCCACCCCGGCCTCTCCGGCCACCGCTTTGGCCAGCAGGGTCTTGCCGGTGCCCGGAGGGCCCACCAGCAGGATGCCCTTGGGGATCCGGGCGCCCAGCTTCAGGTAGCGCTCAGGCTCCTGCAGGAAATTGACAACCTCCTGAAGCTCGGCCTTTTCCTCGTCGGCGCCCGCCACGTCGGCAAAGGTGACGTGGTTTCCCTCGGCGTTGAGGGTCCTGGCCTTGGCCCGGCTGAAATGGCTGGGGTCCCGGCCTCCCATGCCGCCGCTCCCGCCGCCCGCGCCCAGCTGGCGGGACATGAGGGTGAAAAAGAGCAGAACAAAGAGAGCCCCGATAACAAGCCAGGGCAGGAAATTGGTCCACCAGGGCATAACGCTGTCCGGCGGATAGTCATAGCTGGAGATGATCCCCTGGCGGTGCTGCTCCACCAGGAGGTCGTTGAATTCCTCATAGAAAAGCTCCAGGCTGTAGATCTTGGAGCGCACGGTGCTGCCGTCCTTGAGGACCATGGTGAGGGTGTTGTCCTTCACGGCGGCGGTTTCCACCTGATGGGTCTCAATGAGGGTACGGACCTCGGCCCAGGTAGGGGCGGGGGAGGAGTCCAGAGCCTTGAGGGCAAAGAAGGCGCAAAATAGAATGACCCCGATCAGCCCAAGAAAGGCGATGTCCCGGGCGGAGAATTTTTTATCCAAGAAAGCACATCCTTTCGGAAGATAAGAGGGAAATAGGCTCAGCCCTTCTCATAGACCTGGGGCTTCAAAATGCCTATGTAAGGAAGATTGCGGTATTTTTCGTCGTAATCCAGGCCATAGCCCACCACAAAGGCGTCGGGCACCTCAAAGCCGGAATAATCAGCCTGGATGGGCTTGGTCCGGCGGGAGGGCTTGTCCAGCAGGGTACACAGCTTGATGGAGGCGGGATGCCGGGCCTGGAGGACCTGCATCAGATAGAAAAGGGTGTTGCCCGAATCCAGAATGTCCTCCACCACGATGATGTCCTTGCCCTCAATGGAATCGCTGAGGTCCTTGAGGATGTTCACCTGGCCCGAGGAGGCGGTGCCTGAGCCATAGGAGGATACCGCCATAAAGTCCACCCGGCACATGCAGTCGATGGCCCGTGTCAGGTCGGCCATAAAAATGTAGGAGCCCCGGAGCACACTGACCAGCACGGGCTCCTTCCCGGCGTAGTCGGCGCTGATCTGCGCTCCCAGCTGGGCCACCCGGTTTTTCAGCTCCTCCTGGGAAAGCAGGATCTTTTCAATGTCCTTTTCCATACAGCTACTCATGGTTCCTCTCCTCTTTCTTTTGAAATAATGGCGATCTTTCCCCGATGGGGATGGCGGAGGTCAAGCCCCACTCCCGCCACGGCGATGACGCCGGCGCCGTCGGCCACGACGGGAAGGGTGTCCCGCTCCAAACGGGGGATCCTTTGGTCGATGAAAAGCTTTTTCAGGCTTCGCCTGTGGCCGCTGGGCAGGGTGAGAGCGTCCCCGGTCTGCCGGGAGCGGACCACCAGCCCCGGCCAGGGCGGGCCTTCCAAACAAACGGTCCACCCGGTGCCGGGCACCGGGTTTTCCCCCTCGTGAAGGGCCATGGGCGGAAGGGGGCCCGGCGCCGGCTCATGGGTCAGCACCAAAAGCTCATATTCCCGCCGGGCGGTGAGCTGGCGGGGGAGGGAGACCTGGGCCGAGGGGGCCTGAGAGCGGCACAGGGATAAAACAGCTTCAATGTGGGGGGCTGAGCAGTCCCAGTCGCCCTCCGCGGCCTCGGCCAGCAGGAGCCGAACGGCCCGGGAGGCCACCGGGGCGGGGGCGTCGGCCATGGCTCTGGCGGGGATGACCAGGTCCTCCCCCCGCCGTTTGGCGCTTCGAAACAGCTGCCAGGCCAGGGTATTGAGATATTCATCGTCCGCCCGAAGCCGGGGGATGGTGGAGGTAAGGCGGCGGACAAACCCCGGGTTCATCTCCTCCAGAAGGGGAATGAGCTGATGCCGTACCCGGTTGCGGGTGTATGTGTCCCCAGCGTTGGAGCTGTCCTCCACGTGGGGGAGGTGATGCTGTTCCAGATAGGCTTCGATCTCGGCCCGGGAGGTGGTAAGAAAGGGCCGCGCAAGCCGGTTTCCCTTGGGGGAAATGCCGGAAAGACCGTGGAGGCCGCTGCCCCGCAATAGATGCAGGAGAAGGGTCTCGGCGTTGTCCCCGGCGTTGTGGGCGGTGACCACCAGGTCGCAGCCCTCGGCCTCCGCCGTTCGAAAAAGAAAGGTGTAGCGAAGGGTCCGGGCGGCCTCCTCTATGGAGCGTTTCTCCTGCCGGGCAAAGGCCCGGACGTCCCCCTGGCCTACGGTGAGGGGAATGCTCCATTCCCCGCACAGGTCCCGGACGAACTGTTCGTCCCGGTGGGCTTCGGCCTCCCGAAGAAGATGATTAAAGTGCGCGGCCCGAAGGGTGAGGTCCTTCTGCCGGGAGAGCCAGTGGAGAAGGCAGACCGAATCCGCTCCCCCGGACACGGCGCAGAGGACGCTGCTTCCCTTGGGAAGCACATCATAGTCCCGAACAGGCTCCATACTCAGTAATCCTCATACCGCCGCTCCACCGAGGTGAAGGTGGTGAACTCCGGGATCCACTGCAGCTCCACCGTGCCGGTCTCGCCGTGGCGGTTCTTGGCGATGATGCACTCGGCCAGATTGTGGTTGTCCCCGTCATCGTTATAATAGCTTTCCCGGTGGAGGAACATGACGATGTCGGCGTCCTGCTCGATGGCGCCCGATTCCCGGAGGTCGGAGAGCATGGGCCGCTTGTCGCTCCGGCCCTCGCTGGCACGGGAGAGCTGGGAAAGGCAAAGCACAGGGACCCCCAGGTCCTTGGCCATGATCTTCAGCGCCCGGGAGATATCCGAGACGATCTGCTGGCGATTTTCACCCCGCCGCGCGCCGTCTCCGGCCGAGGTCATGAGCTGAAGGTAGTCTATGACGACCAGCCCCAGGTTATCCATCCGCCGGCATTTGGCCCGCATATCGGCCACCGAAAGCATGGGATTGTCGTCGATGTAGATCTTGGCCTGGCTCAGGGCCACGCTGGCGGCGGCCACCTTGCTCCAGTCCTCGGTATTGAGCCGCCCGGTGATGAGCCGCTTCAGGTCCACATAGGTCTCGCTGGCGATCAGGCGCATGGCCAACTGGACCCGGCTCATTTCCAGGGAGAAAAAGACCACATTTTTGCCGGAATATTTTCCGGCGCTGAGAAGCATATTCAGGGCGATGGAGGTCTTGCCCACACCGGGACGGGCGGCCAGGATAATGAGGTCGGATTTGTTCAGTCCCGAGATGACCCGGTCAATGTCGGACAAGCCGGTGGAGAGACCGGGCAGTCCGTTGCCGCTGGCCGAAAGCTCGTTGAGCTGGTCGATCACGTCCTTGATAATAGGGGGGAGAGGCTCCAACCCCTGGGCGCCCCTGCCCTGACGCAGGTTGTAGATCCGCTGCTCGGCGGCCTCCAGCGCCTCCTGGGCGGTGGCTGTCCCCTCCTGGATCATGTCGGTGATGCTGCCGGCGGTATAGGCCACCTGCCGCAGGAGGGACTTGTCCTTGACGATGCTGATGTATTCTCCCACGTTGGCGGCGGTGGGGGTGATGAGCATCAGCTGACGGATATAGTCGTAGGAGGCGCCCTCCTGGTAGGTGCCCAACTGCTTGAGCTTGTCCAGCACAGTCACCGGGTCGATCTTCTCAGAGAAATTGTACATGGAGGAGATGGCCTCAAAGAGCTCCCGGTTCTGCCGGAGGTAAAAGTCCTCGCTCTTGAGGGCCTCCATCACCTGGTGGATGCACTGTTCGTTGATGAGCATGGAGCCCAGCACGGCCTGTTCGGCCTCGGCGGAGTGGGGCATCTGTCGGGAAATCAGTTCATCCATATTGGTCACCTCCTGAATGTAAGCACTTTGCGGCCCCGCCGCCACCCAGCAAAGCTGAGCACGCCAGGCGGCCGGAGTTTCAACAAGATATCTTGACGGTTACGATACGGTCAGCGACAGCGGCGCAAAAGGGACCGCGGGTCGCTGTGAGGGGGCCGCCGGAAATAAGATTGGCAATGGCTTTTCTTGGGGGTCCCGGGGGCCAATTCTTTTCACGAAAAGATGGCCCCCGGGAAAAGAAAAATTCATTATAAGAAATTATGCCTCCGTCACCACCACATTGATGGTGCCGCTGATCTCATACCCCAGCTTGCACTTGAGCTGATAAGTCCCAAAGGCCTTGATGGGGTCGGGGAGCACGATCTTGGCCTTGGCGATGTCCAGGCCGGTCTGGGCCTTTAGAGCCTCGGAGACCTCCTTGCTGGTCACCGAGCCGAAGAGCTTGCCTCCGTTCCCCGCCTTGGCGGGGATCTTGACCATACAGCCCTTGAGCTGCTCCACGATCTCCATGGCGGCGGCGCGCTCAGCGGCCTCCTGGGCCAGCTTGGCCTTCTCCTGCTGGCGCATGGTGTTCAGGTTCTCGGTGGTGGCGGCCACCGCCAGCTTCCGGGGAATGAGGAAATTCCGGGCGTAGCCGTCGCTTGCCTCGATGAGCTGGCCCTTCTTGCCCTGGCCTTTCACGTCCTGCTGTAAAATTACCTTCATAGTAAACACTCCTTCATTGGGTTTCAGTGTCACGCTCGCGTTGGGGGCGTCATACGCCCTGGCGTCCCTCCGACTCGGGGTCGTCATTGAGCCTTTGGCCGAACGACCGCCCCGGACGCTTCACGCTTCGTCACAATATTTATCAATGGCCGCGGTGAGCTCTCCGCACACCTCGTCCAGAGACCTGCCCGGGATCTGGGCGCCCGCCGCGGTGGCGTTGCCTCCGCCTCCCAGATGCTCCAGGATCACCTGCACATTGACCTCTCCGCCGCTTCGGGCCGAAAGAATGATCCTTCCGTCCTCGCCGGGGAAGAGAACAAAAGAGGCGTCCACGTCAGACACGGTGAGCAGCTCGTCGGCCGCCTTGGCGGCGGTGACCCGGTCGATGGTACGGTCGATGGCGGCGATGGCCATGCCTTCCCGGTACATCTGGGCCCGGCGGATAATGTCGTAACGCTGAATGGTGCTGGGAAGGTCGGCGGAAAAGAACTTGCGGACCTCGGTGGTGTCGGCGCCCGCCCGCCGGAGGAAGGCGGCGGCCTCAAAGGTCCGGCTGCCTGTGCGGCTCACAAAGTTTTTGCTGTCCAGCACGATGCCCGCCAGAAGGGCGTCGGCCTCCTCGTGGAGCAGCTCCCCGGGCTCCAGAACGTACTGAAGCAGGTCGGTGACCAGCTCGGAGGCCGAGGAGGCATAAGGCTCGTGGAAGCTGAGGGCCGCGCCCTCGATGTAGCTGGCCGCCCGGCGGTGGTGGTCGATGACCGCCACACGGTTGATGGACTCCAAAAGCTCCTGGGAAAGGACCTGCTCAGGCCGATTGGTGTCCACCACCACCAACAGGGAGCGGGGGTCGGCCCGCAGGATGGCGTCGGAGGGGGAGAGAAAAATGTCGGCGTATTGGGGCAGGACGGCCAGGGTGTCCATCATGGCGTCGGCGGGACTGGGGTCGGTCCCCCGGATGATGTGGACCTCCACGCCACGCTTCCGGGCCAGGGCCACAAGTCCGGCGGCGGGCCCCACACAGTCCAGGTCGGGGAAGGTGTGGCCCATGATAAAGACCTGGGTGGAATCTCCGATGAGGGAGCTTAAGGCGGTGGAGATGACCCGGCTCTTTACCTTGGTCTGCTTCTCGGCCTCCTTGGCCCGGCCTCCGTAGAATTCAAAGTTAAAGCGGTTTTTGATGACCGCCTGGTCGCCGCCCCGGGAGAGGGCCATCTCCAGGGAGAGGGAGGCGTACTGGAACAGCTCGGCAAAGGAGTCGGCGTCCTTCCCCAGGCCCAGGGATAGGGTGACGGGGATCCCGTTGGGATTCACCACCTCCCGGACCTGGTCCAGGATGTCGAATTTGTTTTCGATAAAACCGGGCAGGTGCCGCTCCTCAAAGATCAGCAGATACCGGTCCCGGTCGTAGCGGCAAAGCAGGCCTCCCGTGTGGGCGGTCCACTCGTCCAGGCGGCGGTTCACGTCCACCAGCATGGCGGTTTTGACTCCGTCGCCCACGCCCTTGAAGACCTCCTCATAATTGTCCATCAGGAGGATGGCGGCAATGGGCCGGGAACCGTAAAATTCATCCCGGATGGTGGAAAATTCGGTGACGTCCACCCAGTAAGTAGTGGCCAGGAAGCTGCGCCGCCCCTGCTCCTCGGTGCGGACCAGGTGGCCAAAGATCTGGTAACGCCGGTCGCGGATATAGACCTCGGTGGGGCACTGGTTTTTGCCCTCCATGAGCCACCGGGGGTCAAAGTCGGGCACCGCCTCGGTGATCTTTCGGTCAAAGAGATGGTCCCGCTCCCCCGAGATTTGGAGGAAAAGCCGGTTGGACCAGATGACCTCCTCGGTCTCCAGGCGGAAAATGACCATGGGAAGAGGGGCGTTCACCACCGTGTCCTTGGTGGCAACGTCAATATCCCCGGAGACATTTTCGATGTAGTTGAGGATCTCCCGCCGCCGCAGGGCGTTCCCCTTACGAAAGTAGAGGAAGAGGAGCAGGATCAGGGCCCCTTCCGCTGTGGCCAGGACATGGTTCCCCACCAACGCCGTGACCAGCGCGAAGAGCGCCAGCACCACAAAGTAGAGCCGGAAGCCAGGCTCCGGCATACGTGGCGCGTTCTTTTTGTTCATGGTCACCGCCTCCTTTGACCTGACCGTTCTCTCGCCTGTTAGAGGAAAAAGGAAAATCACGACCAGTATACCATGCCGGGAGGAAAAAAGCAAGAAAAGCCGCAAGGGAGGGAAGAAAAAGGAGCGGAGCGTCTCAACGCTCCGCTCCCCGTCAGGAAGAGACCTTATTTTTTGTCCTTTTTCTCCTCGGTGAAGATCTCCTTGGCGCTGGCGGCCAGACCGGCCAGGCCCTGGATCTCGGAGGGGATGATGAGCTTGGTCGCCTTGCCGTCGGCGGCGGCCTGGAAGGCCTCCAGAGCCTTCAGCTTCACCACCTGGTCGGAGGGGGCGGCCTCATTCAGCAGCTTGAGGGCCTGGGCGGTGGCCTCCTGGACCTTGAGGATGGCGGCGGCCTCGCCCTCGGCCCGGGCGATGGCGGCCTCCTTCTCGGCCTGGGCCTTCAGAATGACCGACTGCTTCTCGCCCTCGGCCACCAGGATCTGGGACTGCTTCTGGCCCTCGGCCTGGAGGATGGCCTCCCGGCGCTCACGCTCGGCCCGCATCTGCTTCTCCATGGACTCCTGGATGTCCCGGGGGGGCATGATGTTCTTCAGCTCCACCCGGTTGACCTTGATGCCCCAGGGGTCGGTGGCCTCGTCCAGCAGGGAGCGCATCTGGGTGTTGATGATGTCCCGGCTGGTGAGGGTTTGGTCCAGATCCATGTCGCCGATGATGTTACGAAGGGTGGTGGCGGTCAGATTCTCAATGGCGGACATGGGATGCTCCACGCCGTAGGTGTAGAGCTTGGGGTCGGTGATAAGGAAGTAGACCACCGTGTCGATCTGCATGGTCACGTTGTCCTTGGTGATGACGGGCTGAGGGTCGAAATCCACAACCTGCTCCTTCAGGGAGACATTTTTGACCACCCGGTCGATAAGGGGGATCTTTACGTGGATGCCGTTCTCCCATACCGTGTAGAAGGAACCCAGCCGCTCAATGACGGCGGCCCGGGCCTGCTGGACGATGCGGATATTGGCTGCCAGAAGGGCCAGGATGAGGACAGCGACGACAGCGAGGATAATTTTGGTGAGCATAGTTGATTACTCCTTTCTCTCTTGGGGGCTTTGCCCCTTAAACTTTGGCAGGAGCCACGAAGAGCTTGACTCCCTCGATGCGCTTCACGGTGACCACGGTGCCCTCCGGGATGTTCTCTCCCGAATCCGAGCGGGCGGTCCAGGCCATGCCTGCTACCACCACCACGCCGGCGGGGGCCAGGTTATCCACCGCCTGGGTGATGACCCCCTCCCGGCCGATGACCCGGTCGGCGTTGGTAGGCACCCGGTGGGGCAGCACATACTTCCTGGCCAGGGGCCTTACCACCGCCATGGTCACGGCGGATACCACCACGAACAGCAGGATCTGGATCCAGATGTCATTGGTGAAGATGGTGGCCAGCAACGCTGCCAGAGCGCCCGCGGCGAACCAGATGGACACCAGGGCTATGGTCGCGGCCTCGGCCACGGCGAAAAAGAGGAGCAGCGCCAGCCATACCGCGCTGGGGATCCAATCCATTTCATCAGCTCCTTTCTGTGTGGATGTTTCCCAAGGGCTTTTTGACCCTTTCAAACCATAAGACGGAAACGCGGAAAAAATGCAACATCTACGTCTGAATATTTTTGAAAAATTTTTCCGGGGCTTTATGGATCCTTCCCATATTTCCCCACCGCTATGGTGTTCTCTTTTTTCTATACATATTATCATACCACCCTTTCCCAAAAATGTCACCCGTTTTTCTGTTCCATTTCCCTTTTTCGCCAACAAAATCCTCCCCGAGCAGAAATATCATTTGCCAAATGTCGTTTTCGCGGGTATAATGGAGCCACAATAAAAAGACCCAAAAGGAGGCCCTTATGGCCGATTTTACTCTCAATATCCCCACCCTCTTCGGCCTGGAGGGGGTGTGCGCCGAGGAGCTGCGCCGCCAGGGCTTTTCAAATGTCCGGGCCGAGAACGGCCGGGCCCTCTGCGACAGCGGTCCCTCCGGCATCATCCGGGCCAATCTGAACCTCCGCACCGGGGAGCGGGTGCTCCTCCGGGTGGGGGCTTATGACGCCCCCGACTTCGACGCCCTCTACGACGGCGCCCGGGCCCTCCGTTGGGAGGACTTCATCCCCAGGGAGGGGGCCTTCCCGGTGCGCTGTCGGTGCATCGACTCGAAACTTTCCTCCCAGCAGCGCTGCGGCGCCGTCCTCCGGGCCGCCGTGGGGGACAGGCTCTGCGCCGCTTATGGCCTTCCCCGGATGCCTGAGTCGGGGGGAGAGTACCAGCTTCGCCTCACTATGATGAAGGACGTGGCCGAGCTCTCCATCGACACCTCGGGCCCTTCCTTGCATAAGCGGGGCTACCGGGCCCTCAGCGTGGAGGCCCCCCTGCGGGAGACCCTGGCCGCCGGCATGGTGCTCCTCTCCCGGTACCGGGGGAAAGGCCCCTTCCGGGATCCCTTCTGCGGCTCGGGCACCATCCTCATCGAGGCCGCCCTCATCGCCAAAAACCGGGCCCCCGGCCTGAGCCGTGGTTATTCTGCACAAAGGTGGTCTTGGCTCCCCCCCGAGCTGTGGGAGGAGGAGCGCACCCGGGCAAAAGACATGGAATTTGACGGGAAATATGACATTTTTGGCTCTGATATCGATGCAACTGCCGTACAACTTGCGCTGGAAAATGCGGAAAAGGCCGGAGTGAGTTCCCTTGTGCGTTTTGCACAAGCCGACGCCAGAACCTTTGCGCCCCAAGAGCCCGAAGGCAGGGTGGTCACCAATCCCCCCTATGGGGAGCGTTTGAGCGACAAGCACGAGGTGGAGTCCCTTTACCGGGACTTTGGCCGGGCCTGGAAAAAGGTCCCCCCGGGCTGGAGCCTGAGCCTTCTTTCTTCTCATACCGAGTTTGAGCGCACCTTCGGAAAACCGGCCTCCAAAAAGCGGAAGCTCTACAACGGCATGCTGAAATGTGACCTTTTTATGTACCAATAGGTCCAAAAACCGAAGAATAGGAAAGAAATGTGAACGATATGGAGGAGGCGACCGGGGCCCCCGCGGAAACGCGGAGCGTTTTCATGGGGAGAGGAGGAGCCCCGGAACGAATGAGCTTTCGGCTTTAGCCGGAAGCGAATGATATGGAGGAGGCAAAGATGGGGCCCCC
>CAJUEU010000036.1:15251-19383 GCA_910585735.1 uncultured Oscillospiraceae bacterium
GCTTTCGGCTTTAGCCGGAAGCGAATGATATGGAGGAGGCAAAGATGGGGCCCCCACGGAAATGCGGAGCGTTTTCATGGGGAGAGGAGGAGCCCCGGAACGAATGAGCTTTCGGCTTTAGCCGGAAGCGAATGATATGGAGGAGGCAAAGATGGGGCCCCCGCGGAAATGCGGAGCGTTTTCGTGGGGAGAGGAGGAGCCCCGGAATGAATGAGCTTTCGGCTTTAGCCGGAAGCGAATGATATGGAGGAGGCGACGACGTGCGTCACGTATTCATCATCAATCCCGTGGCCGGCAAGCGTCTGGACCGGCGGATCATGCTTTCCCGCATGGAGCGGGCTTTTCCCCGTGGAGGCTACGAGGTTTTTACCACCCTGGGGGAGGGGGACGCCAAGGCTCTCACCGAGAAGGTGGTGGCCGAGGGCAAACCCGCCCGGGTCTACGCCTGCGGCGGGGACGGCACCCTCAACGAGGTGGTGAACGGAGCCGCTGGCTGTGACTATGTGGCGGTGACGAATGTGCCCACCGGCACGGGCAACGATTTCCTCCGGGTCTACGGCAAGAAGGGGCGGGGCAAATTTGAGGACATTGCCGCCCTCCGGGACGGTCCTCAGAGCCCCATGGACCTCATCGACTGCAACGGCCGTCTGGGCATCGACGTGGTGTGCGTGGGGGTGGACGCCCGCACGGCCACCGACGTCCACCGCTATAAGCAGCATCCCCTGGTGACCGGGAGCGGGGCCTATGTGCTCTCCCTCATGGAGAATGTGGTCAAGGGTATTACCCGGCCCATGCGGGTGGACATGGGACCCCACCACTACGATGGAAAGACCGCTCTGCTTTGTGTCTGCAACGGCCGCCACTACGGCGGGGGCTTCTGTCCCATGCCGGAGGCCATCCCGGATGACGGGGTGCTGGACATGCTCATGGTGAAGGATGTTTCCCGGATCAAGCTGGCCCAGCTGGTGGGGAAGTACGCCAAAGGCCGGTACAAGGAGCTGGACCCTGTCCTCTACCTGAGCTGGCACGGGGACGCGGTGGACCTGGAGCTGCGGGAGGAGGGTACCGCCATTGTGGACGGAGAGGTGGTCCGGGGGAAGTCCTTCCACATCTGCCTTTCCGATAAAAAGGTGAATTTCTTCCGGCCCGCCGGGGTCTATTACGAGCAGCTGGAGGAGGAAAAGACGGTGGCGGCTGTGAAATGACCCGCCGGACTGCAGGCGAAAATGAAGACAGAAGAGCCGCCCCTCTGTCTCATAGCACAAAATCAGTTTACAGAGGCTTGGATGATAAAAAGATTTGAATATGATACTACCCTCCATGAAATCCCGGATAAAGGCGGCGCGTATGTTGTTTTTCCATGGAATATCCGGGAGAAATTTGGGAAGGGCCGGGTAAAGGTCCACGCCGAATTTGATGGGATTCCTTATGATGGCAGCATTGTAAATATGGGCCTGAAGGATCCCGAGGGAAATGTGTGTTATGTGATTGGTGTTCTCAAATTGATCCGGGAACAACTTGGGAAGAAGGACGGAGATATGCTTCACATCATGGTAGAAGAACGTCAATAGCGAATCCATAAGAGAAGAGGGCGGTCCTTTTGCCTTGCTTTCGCTTTCGAACCGTCCTACTGTTTATAATTTCTGTACTATGAGGTACTGGAGGAGGAAAAGATGGTGGCCACCGCTTTCGGTGTGTGAGCAAAACTTTGAAGACAAAATAGGGGCAGGGTGCACAAAGCACCCTGCCCCATTATGATTCGCTTGCGAAGGGGAAGGCGAAAGAGCTGGCCTTCTGTCTTTTTGGCACCGCATTGAGTTACGGCATATCAAAAACCGATAAGTAGAGCCATTTGCCAGCACGTTCAAAAAGATAAAGTTGTGAATTGTGCCCTTCCATGGATATGGGTGTCTTTGATGAATTGCGGACTCGTTGTGTTGGTATTTCAGGCTCTGAGAAATCTGTCAGAAAAATTGAATTGCCTTTTGGCATGTGCCAAGCAGATAAGACAACACCAGAATCTGTTACCACAGGTGCCGCATAATGCGGTGTAGGGGATAGGTCAATGGGAGTATCCCAATTAATGAATATGCGCTTCATTGAGCCTTGTTCTTCTAAAGAAAAAAGGATTACTTTATTTGACCAATGTCCTTGGGATGTCGGTCTCCCACCAGTATAACACAAATAATTCCCTGATGGGCTCACACTCCATTCGCCTGCATAATATCCCGGATCAGGATCACAAAAAGTCCATTGATTGGCCAGGCAGTAATTTCCTGCCTCATTTATATGGTATTTTCGAATTTCGTAAGATGTGGTAATCATATCGGTTTTAATTTTTGCATGAAAAAGACTCCCTTCTTTTGTCCAGAGGAGCCTAAAAAGTCCTCGTTCTGTAAACTTGTCTACACAAATCATATTTCCATCTGCATCAAGCTGTACCAACCGCATGATGGGGTCGTCACGGGTCCATGTATCTCCATGATAGAAAAGAAGCTTATCTCCGCCATTTGGGGGACCAAACGTGTGGAATGGTTGTTCCCAAAATGTTTGCTTCCACTCTCTATTCCCAAGGTGGTCTATTTTTCCACAGCATACTGCCGCCCGTTCTCAGCTGTCAACTCACTGAGAAGAAAGCACCCGCCAAGGCTACAGGGAACTATGCCTACGCCATGGCCCAAAAAGCAATACTCCCACAGCGGACCCCTTTCTGGGTCCACCAGAGAAAGCGTTGAGTCAGTGCCTCTTTTAGGCCCTGGTAAGAACATATTCCTTTCGGATAAAGCCAAGGGAGGCCAGTTAGCAAGTTGAGGTCCCATTTGCAGGGATTCTGAGGTAACCTGCCGGAAAGGATTGCCGGCTGAAATTTGCTCAACTTGTCTGCCGGAAACCCGGTAAAATGTGTCGGTTGTTGTGAAATAGATATTTCCTTTTGAATCAAAAGACAAGGGGCTGATCTTTTCTACGGGGACCTTAATGGTATATTTTGCTCTCATCTTTTTGCGATGGGGCGGAGACAACGTAATTGTCTCCGCCCCTCCTCCTCGTTTACTTATTCTCTAAGACGTTGGGGCGGTTTTTCTGCCGTGTTGTTCGGATACAAAGAGCGGAAAAAGGGGCCATTCTCTGACATTGCCCTTGACTTACGATCCATTATAGCGAATATGGTCCGCCGAATCAAGGAAATTGTGGCGGCAAGGGGTGGGAGGGCAGAGGGATTGCTTCCCCCACTGGCGGGAGCTCCCGGCGGATTGTGAACAGAAATTGAATTTTTCGGGATCGGCCCTCTTTTTTCCAAAAAGGGGGTTGATTTTTTCGGTGGATAGCGGTATTATCATACTTGCGTTTAGCACTCCTGCTTTTTGAGTGCTAACAAGGAAGCGCAAAGCAAGACTTTGACGCTGTGCTTGGACCAAAGCGAGGCCATAAGGGCAGTTCAAGGACTGTCTGCCAAGCCGAGCCGGAGGGAAAGCAAGGCGGCGACCAAAGGCTTGTGCGGCGTGACAGCCTAAATCGGTTAGTTCAAACAATTTTCATATAAGGAGGAACCAAAGTTATGAAGCTGAAGCCTTTGGGTGACCGTGTGGTCATCAAGATGATGGAGGCCGAGGAAAAGACCAAGTCCGGCCTGATCCTCACCGGCAGCGCCAAGGAGAAGCCCGAGGTGGCCCTCGTTGTGGAGGTGGGCCCCGGCGGCCTGGTGGACGGCAAGGAGGTCAAGATGACCGTGAAGAAGGGCCAGAAGGTCATCACCAGCAAGTATTCCGGCACCGAGGTCAAGGTGGACGGCGAGGAGTACACCATCGTCCGGCAGGGCGATATTCTCGCTGTTGTGGAGTAATTTCATGCGGGCGCACACTGTGCGCCCCTACGCAGACACATCCCCTTTGCAGGGGCGCGCTCTATGCGTGCCCGGTCATTCAGAAATGGAGGTAATTGACTATGTCTAAACTCATTGCTCACGGCGAGGATGCTCGCCGCTCTCTCCAGCGTGGCGTGGACCAGCTGGCCGACACCGTGAAGATCACCATGGGCCCCAAGGGCCGCAACGTGGTGCTGGATAAGAAGTACGGCTCTCCCCTCATCACCAACGACGGCGTGACCATCGCCAAGGAGATCGAGCTGGCCGACC
>CAJUEU010000037.1 GCA_910585735.1 uncultured Oscillospiraceae bacterium
CGTACTCGTTTTTCAGCCGGTACTCCAGCACATCGAACTGGAGGGTGCCCACCACCCCCACGATCAGCTCCTCCATGCCGGTGTAGGGGGTCTTGAAGATCTGGATGGCCCCCTCCTGGGCGATCTGCTCGGCCCCCTTGAGAAACTGCTTGCGCTTCATGGTATCCAGAGGCCGCACCCGGCGGAAGTGCTCAGGGGCAAAGGTGGGGATGGGGTCGAATTGGAACTTCTTGCCGGGGACGCAGAGGGTGTCCCCGATGGAGAAGATGCCCGGGTCGAACACGCCGATGATGTCCCCGGCATAGGCCTCCTCGATGATCTCCCGCTCGGCGGCCATGAGCTGCTGGGGCCGGGAGAGGCGGAGCTTTTTGCCCCCCTGGACGTGGTAAACCTCCCTGTCCGCGTCAAACCGGCCCGACACCACCCGCAGGAAGGCGATCCGATCCCGGTGGGCCTTGTTCATGTTGGCCTGGATCTTAAAGACAAAGGCCGAGAAGTCGTCGTCAAAGGAGTCGATGATGGCCTCTCCCGCCATCCGGGCCAAGGGCGGGGTGGTCATGCGGAGAAAGCCCTCCAGGAAGGGCTCCACCCCGAAGTTGGTGAGGGCCGAGCCAAAGAACACCGGGGAGAGCTTGCCGTGGCGGACCTTCTCCAGGTCGAACTCGGCGGCCGCTCCGTCCAGCAGTTCCACGTCGTCGGTGAGCTGGCGGTGGAGCTTCTCTCCGATGAGCCCGTCCAGCCCCGAGTCTCCCAGGGAGACCTCGGTGGCGGTGGCCGCCTTGGCGCCCCCGTTGCTGGTAAAGTGGATGATCTGCTTCTTTTCCCGGTCGTAGACCCCCTGGAACTCCTTGCCGCAGCCGATGGGCCAGTTCATGGGGCAGGTCTCGATGCCCAGCTCCTTTTCCAGCTCTTCGCAGAGCTCAAAGGGGTCCCTGGCCTCCCGGTCCAGCTTGTTGACAAAGGTAAAAATGGGAATGTCCCGCATGGCGCAGACCTTGAAGAGCTTCCGGGTCTGGGCCTCCACGCCCTTGGCGGCGTCAATGACCATGACCGCAGAGTCGGCCGCCATGAGGGTGCGGTAGGTGTCCTCGGAGAAGTCCTGGTGGCCGGGAGTGTCCAGAATGTTGACACAGTAGCCCTCATACTGAAACTGCATGACCGAGCTTGTCACCGAAATGCCCCGCTGCTTCTCGATCTCCATCCAGTCCGAGGTGGCGGCCCGGGTATTCTTTTTGCCCTTCACCTGGCCCGCCTGGGCGATGGCTCCGCCGTAGAGCAGGAACTTTTCGGTGAGGGTGGTCTTTCCGGCGTCCGGGTGGGAAATGATGGCGAAGGTCCGGCGGCGGGTGATCTCGTTTTCATATTTGGGCATGAGGGATCCCTCCTGTTGATTTACGGTTGGTTATATAAAAAGAAAATATTACATGGGGGATACCTCTTTCGGGAAAATTGAGAGATAAAAACTCCCGCAGGGGTTATTATACTGAATTTTGGACCGCTTGTAAACGGGGAGGGAGGAAATATTTGCTTAACGGGCCGCATGGTTGAAAAAAGGGGCGGATTATGGTATAAAAAAGAAAAGGATCCCGGAAGGAGAATGTCCCATGAAAAAAACCATTTCTTTGCTGCTGGCCGCAGCCCTGACCCTGACCCTGCTGCTCCCCGGGCAGAGCGTCCGGGCGGAGGAGGCCATGAAGGCGTCTCCCTGGGCCCTGGCCGAGTTGGAGCGGGCCTGGGCGGCGGGGGTGTTCCCCGAGGAGATCGACCCCTACCGGGATGACTGCACCCGGGAGATGATCCGGGCGGAGTTCGCCGCCGTCACGGTGCGGCTCTACGAATTGTTGGGTGGGAAGCTCCACCAGAGCTCTTCCTTCCAGCAGCTCCACCCACACCCCTTCACCGACATCGACAACTATGACTATGACATCCGGGAGGCTTACGGCCTGGGGTTTGTGAACGGGGTGGACAAGGAGCGCTTCGACCCCAACGGGCCCCTCACCCGGGAGCAGGCGGCCGCCATGCTGGGCCGGGTCTGCGAAAAGCTTTACGGTACCCTGCCGGAGGCGGAGGCCACCACGTTTGAGGACGACGGAGAGATCGACCGTTATGCCAAGGCGGCGGTGGCCCACCTGGCCCGGAATGGGGTGGTGGGGGGCGTCGGAAACAATGCGTTTGCTCCCAAAAAGTCCCTGACGGTCCAGGAAGCGGTGGTCATGGCCCTGCGAATGCTGGAGACCAAAAGCTGGCTGCTCCCGGAGCCTTCCCCCAGCCCGGCGGAGAGCGTGGAGCCTGAAGCCACCCCGGCCCCGGAGGAGAGCCCTGCTCCAGAAGCTTCTCCGACCCCGGAGGAAAGTCCCGATCCCGAGGGCTCCCAGGCCCCCGGAGAGACCACCGCCCCGGAGATCGGGGAGGAATAGACAAAGAAAAGCAGACGGTTTTCGGACCGTCTGCTTTTTTTACGGCACATTCAGAGGAGTTCCTGCCAGGTCTTCAGCCGGGAGACCAAGGCCTGGGCGGCGGGGGAGAGGTAGTGGCCCTTCCGGGTGATCAGGTAGACTTCCCAGGGGAGATCTTCCTCAAAGGGACGGAATACAGCGGTCTGGGAGACCTGGAGCTTGGGGATGCCCATGAAGGTGAGGCCAATGCCCACTCCCTCGTTGTCGGCAATGAGCTGGAGGAAGCGGATCTCGTCCGGGGACTGGAGCACATAGGAGAGCTCCACACCCTGCCGCCTGGCCTCCTCCTCCAAAATGTGATAGGAGTTGAAGTAGGGGCTTTTGGTGACGACCTGTTCCCCGGCCAGATCCCGCACGGAAACGGTTTCCTTCCGGGCCAGGGGGTGGCGTTCATTCATAACGGCGCAAAGGTGGTACCGCCGCAGGAGGGTATATTGGAAGAGCTCCGGGGGGTGGGGACAGCCGATGGTAAGCCCGATGTCGGCCGCATCCCGAAAGACCATCTCCTCGGCCAGAAGGTCGGGAAGCTCCATGATGTCCAGGCTGATCCCCCGGCCAAGCAGCTCGGCGCGAAGCTCCTCCAGGGGGAGGGCATTGGGAACACTGTAGCCGCAGGAAATGCGGATACGGCCCTTTTCCTGGGCGGCCACCTGGCCCAGCCGCTGCTTGACGGTGTGGTATTCCTCCACCAGGCGGCGCATTTCCTCCAAAGCCTTCGTCCCAAATGGGGTGAGGACCAGGCCGCTTTTCTCCCGGGCGAAGAGGGGGCATTGAAGCTCCTCCTCCAGCCTGTGGATAGACTTGCTCAAGGCCTGGGGGGTGAGAAACAGACTTTCGGCCGCGGGGGTGATCCCGCCGCAGTCGCAGACTGTAATGAAATATTCCATCTGGTGCAGGTCCATAACGAAGGTCCTCAACTTTCGGTTTCAAATTTGGAAAAAAGGGTTGTTTGCTTGCAATTTATCTAACGAATATAATTATAAAAGATGCGGCCTCAAATAGCAAGTCCAAGAAATGTAGAAGGAGGATGAACGAAATGAGCAAGATTTCCAGAAGAGACTTCCTGAAGGGCAGCGGCGCCGCTGCCCTGTCCGCCGCCCTGGTGGGCCTCACCGGCTGCGCCAAGGAGGAGGGGACTCCCACCCCCACCCCTGAAGCGGTACATACTCCCGCTCCCACCCCGGGCAGCACGGCCCCCGTCCAGGATAAGCTCTATACTGCATACATCAACCCCCAGCGGGAGGACTACCGCTCCAACACCAAGGAGCTCAAGACCCTCTTCTCCCCCCTGAAGATCGGCGCTATCCAGCTCAGCCACCGGATGGTGAAGTCGGCCGCCGGTTCCGCTACCTACTTGGCCGGCCTCACCGACGAACTGCTCCAGTACTATGTGAATCTGGCCAAGGGCGGCGTGGAGCTTATCTATGTGGAGAACGTAGCCGCTATGGAGCCTCCCGCCGACGGCAGTCCCATCAGCCAGGAGGCTCTGGACTTCGGCAAAAAGATGGTGGAGGAGTGCGGCAAGTACGGCGCCAGCCTGGGCTATCAGCTCATGGGCTTTGGCATGGGTGAGAACGAGATGACTGTGGAGCAGATCCATGCCAAGCAGGAGCAGTGGGTTCGGACTGCCAAGGCCCTGAAGGAGATGGGCTTCAAAGCGGTGGAGCTCAACTCCGCCGGCTTCAATATGCCCGCCCACTTCATCTCCCGTTTCCACAACAAGCGTACCGATGAGTACGGCGTGGGCAGCATTGAGAACCGGGCCCGGTTTGTTACCGAGTGGGTCCAACGGGTGAAGGAGGAGTGCGGGGAGGACTTCATTGTCCAGATCCTTATGGACGCCATTGAGGACAATGACAACATTGCCAACAACCCCACCATCATGACCCTGGACAAGGAGGTCACCGTACCCCACACCCAGGTCAACACAGTGGAAGACGGCATTGCCCTGGCCCAGTGCTTTGAGAAGGCGGGAGTGGACTCCATGCACCTGCGCATCGGGCCCTTGGGCCATCACGTGGCCCAGTTCGCCGGGGACCTGTACTTTATCCTCAACGGCATTGAGGGTGCCAACGGCTTCGGTATGCAGTATGATTTTGACCGCCACTGGCAGGGAAAGATCATCGGGGACACCCAGGGGGCCGGCATGCTGCTGGATGTGGCCGCCCAGTACAAGGCCGCTCTGAATATCCCCTGCGGCGCTGTCACCTATATGGACCCCGCCCACGCGCCTGACCTCTTTGAGCAGGCCCTGGAGGACGGCAAGGTGGACTTCCTCCTCATGACCCGGCCTCTCACCGTGGATATGGAGTACGTGAACAAGCTCCGGGAGGGCCGCATTGACGAGATCGCTCCCTGCACTCGCTGCCTCCACTGCCACATCGGCTCCAATGAGATGAACGCCGTGGGCGCCTACTGCCGGGTGAACGCTCTGACCCAGCGGGTCATGCGGGAGGGCGGTCCCGCCGCCTACGAGCTGACCCCCGCCGAAAAGGCCAAGAAGGTCATGGTCATCGGCGGCGGCCCCGCCGGTATGGAGGCCGCCCGCATCGCCGCCCTCCGGGGCCACGACGTGACCCTCTATGAGAAGCGGGGCGCCCTAGGCGGTCTGCTGGACTTTGCCCATATGGTGAAGGGTCCCCACGAGAATTTGCTGGACCTGAAGAACTACCTGATCCGTCAGCTGGAGCTGGCTAAGGTCACGGTCAAGACCGGCACCGAGGTCACCGCCGACCTCATCCAGTCCGAGGCTCCCGACGCGGTGATCCTGGCCGTGGGCGGCCTGCGGGATACTTTGAACGTAGCCGGGGACGGCAAGACCCCCGTCATCGAGATGGACGACTTCATGTTCACCGACATGGGGGAGAAGGTCATTGTCTACGGCTCCAACGCCCAGTCCTTCGACGCCGCCCTGTGGCTCACCGTCCACAAGAAGCACGTCACCATGGTCTCTCCCGACGCGGCCATCGACTTTGACAAGCAGCAGTCCCAGCACGCCATGCGGATGATGACCACCGCCCTTTACTCCCTGGGTGTCAACTCCTGGCCCCAGGCCTCCATCAAGGAGGTCAAGGACGGCCAGGCCACTATCCTCACCGAGACCGGGGTGGAGACCGTCATCCCCTGCGACGCCATTGTCAACGCCGCCGATATGCTGCCCAACAAGGGCCTGCTGGAGGGAATCGCCGTCAGCGAGACCTACGCCATCGGCGACTGCGAATCTCCCTTCAACATTGCTCTGGCCATCCGGGGCGGCAACGACGCCGGCCGGGCAGTGTAACTGATTTATCCCGGGAAAATTGGGTAAAATAGGAGTACGCCGCAAAACAGCGGACAAATTGAAGGAGGAATTATAATGAAGAAGCAAGCAAGACTTTGCGCCCTGGCTTTGGCCGGGATCATGACCTTGTCCCTGACCGCCTGCGGGCCCAAGGATGAGCCGGACAATTCTCCGAACCAGGCGGGGATCTACACCCCCGGCACCTACGAGGGAAGCGCCCAGGGGTATGGCGGAACTGTGACGGTATCCATCACGGTGGACGCAAACTCCATCACCGATGTAAAGGTGACGGGGGAGCAGGAAACCCCCTCTGTGGGCGGGGCCGCTCTGGAGACGCTGGCCGGACAGATCAAGGAAGCGCAGAACGCCGACATTGAAGGCGTTTCGGGCGCCACTATGACCTCTGGAGGAGTCAAGGAGGCCGCCGCGTCCGCTGTTGCCAAGGCCAAGGGGGAGGAGCAGGAGCTCCCCTCCGCCGAGGCGATGAAGGCCGGGACCTACAATACCACCTGCAAGGGGTATTACGGAGACTTTGACCTTTCTGTGACGGTGAGCGACACTGCCATCACTGCCATTACATACGGCGAGCACACCGAGACCATCGGCGTGGGAGCCCTGGCCATCGACTTGATGATCGAGCGGATGATCGCGGCCAACACCTCCGGGGTGGATTCGGTCACCGGCGCCACCATGACCAGTATGGCCATGCGCAATGCCGTGGCCGACTGCCTGAAGCAGGCGGGCGCCCCCGCCGCCCTGACCGCCAATGCCCCTCAGCCTGAGGAGGTTCCCCAGACCCTGACCGCCGATGTGGTAGTGGTGGGCGGCGGCGGGGCCGGCATGGCGGCCGCCATCGCCGCCAAGGAGGCCGGAGCCAGCGTGATCCTGCTGGAGAAGCAGGACATTCTGGGCGGCACCACCTTGGTCTCGGCCGGTATTGTGTACGGCGCCCTCAGCGACGAGGACGTGCCCGTCATGGTGGACTATTATATGGAGCGGGCCGAAGACAACGCGGACCGTGAAATGCTGACCTATTACGCCGAGCATTCCCGTGAGACCTTGGACTGGCTCCAGAGCATCGGCACCCAGATCATGTTTGAGGCGCCTGCCGGTACCGCCCCCGAGGCCCGGGCCCGCTTCACCATGCTTCCCGATGGCACCAACTTCATTGGCTACACCCTGACCCATCCCATGGAGGAGAAGTGCAAGGAGTTGGGTGTGGAGATCCACACCGGCGTGAAGGCCACCGAGCTGATCCAGAACGCCGAGGGCACCGTTGTGGGTGTCAAGGGCCAGACCCGTTACGGTGGTGAGTACACCGTCAATGCCAAGGCGGTCATCCTGTGCGCCGGTGGGTTTGACGCCAGCAGTGAGATGAAGGCGGAATACTCTCCCAACTACACCAACGA
Source organism: uncultured Oscillospiraceae bacterium (assembly GCA_910585735.1). Classification (GTDB taxonomy): domain Bacteria; phylum Bacillota; class Clostridia; order Oscillospirales; family Oscillospiraceae; genus Vermiculatibacterium. Next base: position 7,146 of record CAJUEU010000037.1, read on the forward strand.
CTTCCCCCTGTCCAACAAGGGCAACACGGGTGACGGGATCCGCATGGGCATGGCCGTGGGGGCCGACACTGTCTTTAAGGGCGGCATTATCGGCTTCACCTGCCTGAACGCCACCCTGCCCCAGTCCGGCTACAACGCTCTGGCCTTCGCGGGAGCTGCCTTTGCCGCCGCTGACGGCGCCTACCTGGCCCAGAACATCGACTACCCCATCAGCCACACTCTGGTCAAGACCCAGCCCGACAACTTTATGTACGGCCTGCTGGATTCCACCGGCGCTGAGAGCGGCGAGGCCGCCATCGCTCTGGGTTACGGCTTCAAGGGGGAGACCGTTGCCGAGCTGGCCGCCGCTGCCGGGGCCGACGAGAGCAAGCTTGCCGACGCCTTTGCCCAGTCCGGGCTGACCGGGGAGGGCCCCTTCTACCTCATCAAGGTAAGCCCCACCTCCATTGGCTCCATGGGCGGACTGAAGGTGAACACCAACAGCGAGGTCCTGAAAGACGGCGCTCCCATCCCCGGCCTCTATGCCGCCGGTGAGACCGCCAACGGCGACTTCTACTACCGGGAGTATCCCGCTTCGGGCTCCTCCAACTGCATCAGCATCACCTTTGGCCTCCAGGCCGGTCGTCAGGCCGCCGGGTACGCCAAATAAGAGCGGAAAGCAGAAGAAGCACAGACCCCCGGCGTCTTTGACGCCGGGGGTCTGCTTATAAGGAAAAACAAAAAATTTTCATTTTCCCCTTGACCTTGACACGGTGGCAGGGTGTATTCTATTCTCAGGGTCCGGACCCTACATTATAAAAAGGAGGGATGTCATGCTTACCATCGGCGAATTTTCCCGGCTGTGCCGGGTCTCTCCCCGTATGCTGCGTTACTACGAGAGCCAGGGGCTTCTGCAGCCAGAGACCGTGGGGGAGAACGGCTACCGATATTATAAACAGGAGCAGCTTGCCGACGCCCTGTGGATCGGGCACCTGCGGCGGTACGGGTTTACCCTGGCCGAAGTGAAGGAGCTGCTCAAACTGCCCGAGGACGAGCTGCTTCGGCGGCTCCACCGTCGGCGGCTGGACGCCCACTATGAAATCTACCGACTGCAGGAAAAGCTGCGGGAACTGGAAGCGGACATCCTTCAAATGGAGGGAAAGACCATGTTGGAAGGAAAATATCAGGTGATCCTGATGCCCGACCCGGAGCAGACCGTCTTTGGCATCCGCCGCACGGTCCCGGTGAGCAAGTTCCACGACCTCTTTCAGGAGCTTTGGGGGGAGATCGCCCGGCGGGGGCTGAAGCAGACCGGGCCTGTGCAGATGCTCTACCACAGCGAGGAATTCGACTACGAAAACGCCGATGTGGAGGTCCAGGTGGTGGTGGCACCCGGCCCCGACACTACGGTGAAGCCCGCCTACGATGCCTGCGCCACCGTGCTCCATAAAGGATCCTACGATGGACTGCCCGGGGCCTACGAGGCCCTGGCGGCCTGGATGGCCACCCACCCAGGTTATCGGATCTGCGGGCCCGCCATCGACCGGTACCTCAACGACCCGGACAATACGCCCCCGGAAGAGCTGGCCACCGGGGTCCTGTTCCCGGTGGAGAAAGTAACAAAATAAAGGACAACAGCCGGAGGGATGCCCCTCCGGCTGTTTTATATGATGGGGGACCGTTGCACATGGGTGTACAATAGAGTGGAACAGAGAATTTTTTGAAAAAGATGCACGAAAAACATCCGCTGTATCGTTTTATGGGTGTAAGGCCCTTACAGGAACAAATCTGAAGCTTGAAGGAAGTGATGAATTGAGGCATGACGATATCACTGCCATAGTAGAAGCCTACTCCGACATGGTGATGCGGATCGCCTATCAGCACTGCTTCAACAAGTCTGACAGCGAGGATATTACCCAAGAAGCCTTCATGAAACTGATGGACCATCTGCCTGAACTGGAGAACGAGACCGCTATCAAGGCGTGGCTGATCCGGGTGACGGTCAACCTGTGCAAGGATTGGAACAAAAGCGCCTGGTACCGGCGGACAACGCCGTTGGAAGAATGTGAGAGCGAGGCGATACATTGGGAGCAGGAGGCGGACGAATCGTCCGTTCTGGAATCCCTGAAGCGGCTTCGGCCGCTCTATCGGACGATCCTTTACATGTATTACTACGAGGGATATAAGATACGGGAGATCGCCCAAATCCTTGATCTCAGGGAAAACACAGTCAGTTCTGGATTGACCAGGGGCAGAAAGAAATTGCGGGATGCTTTGATGGAAGGAGAAGATGGCTCATGGGGAGAAAGTATTGTGATATGATCTCAAAAATAAAGGCAGAGGACGGGTTCAAAAGGGACCTGGTCGTCCTTATGGAAGAAAAACGGCAGGCGCAGACGCGCCGCAGCAATGGGAGGTATTTTAGTATGAAGCAGAATCGAAAGAAATGGCCTGCGCTTGTGGCCGCCGCACTGGCCGTCTTGACCTGCACCGGCGCCGCTTTGGCGGTGCTGTACACCGGCTTTGGCGCGAAGAACGATGGGGTACAGTTCTCCGATAACTATCCCCAGTACCTGGAAAAGCTGGACCAGCGGACGGCCGGCGACGGTGTTCAGGTGGCCCTGGAGTCCTATCTGTGTGATGAGGGCTTTCTGGATCTTCAGTTCCGGGTGAAGATCGGCGAGGAGAAGCTGGAGGCCTTCCGGGAGGGAAAGGATGCCAATTGGGAGGAACCTTTGACCTACCTTTCTTTCAATGACCCTGTTATGGAGAAAAATGGGGTCCGTTCCCTGCGGCTGGGTGGCGCTAATTATACACTGAACATTGACGGTCAAGACATTTGGCTCCGGGGGCGCACCGCACGGTCTGTGGAGAAGGTCGGCGTGGGCGAGTATGTGGTCCAGCAGATGTGGTTCCTGGGCGAGGATGTGCTGGAAGGCAAAGATGAGTTCCGCATCTCCCTGAAGGATGTGGCCGTGGGGCTGGGGGAGGACTGCATCCCCATGGAGGGCGGCTTCGATCTGACGGTCTCCAAGGCCAAGGCCGCAGCGTCCACCGTGACGGTTGAGATGAAGGATAATGTCTGGTCCCCCCGGGAGGGCGTGACCAAAACAGTGGAGAAGGTTTCCCAGACTCCGCTCCAGACCATTTTCCGCATTCGGTCGGTCTACACCGGCATCAGCAGCGAGGAGATGAACATTGACAGTTGGGATTATCTGGTCTATGACGCCGCCGGCCAGGCCCGGGCAACTTATTCTGCCCGCGTGGCCGCCGAGATCACCTATGCCGATGGCACTGTGGAGAGGCTGGCCGAGCCGGGCGAATACGACCTCAGCCGTTCGAGCTTTGAGGGAGCTACCTTTATTACTGAGGAGATCGTGGCTGTCGCTCCGATGGAGGGTGCTGTCGCTCTGCGTGCCTACGAGTCGGAGTATGCGCCGGACTACCGCATGACCGTCGCCGCGGAATATCGGATCGACTTGTCTGCCGGGACCGTAGAGGCCGAGACTGTAAACGCGGTCATTTACGATGCGGGCACCGGGGAGATGGACAACGAGTACGGCGTATATTATAAGCTTCGTTACGGCCAGGATGTCTCCGAGGTGCTGGGCATCAGGGACCCCTTGGGGGAATGGTGGCTGGAGGGCGGAGACCTTAGCTCAGAGCTGGATTGACGCGGAGTTTCTTCCTTTTTTGAAAAATAGGGTTCCAAAACAGCACAGCCGGAGGGATGCCCCTCCGGCTGTGCTGTTTTTCCGATGCAAATTCAATGCAACCCCGGCGAATTTTAGTACAACTTCGATGCACTTTAGTACAACTTCAGCCCATGGCCGCCAAGGCGGCGGGGATGGCCTCAAAGCTGGAAACGGCTGGAACATCAGGGACTTTCCCAAAGCCGTAGGCCGCGTGGAGGAAGGGTACCCCGGCTTCCTGGGCCGAGGCACAGTCCAGGGCGGTGTCCCCAATGTAGACCGGGCGCTTCAGGCTGTTGCGCTCCGCCACCAGCTTGATGTTTTCCCGCTTGGGAAGGCGGGTGTGTCCGGCGGACTCAAAGTCTGTAAAGAATTTGCCCAGGCCGGTGCCTTGATAAAAGGCCTGGATGTACCCATCCTCACAGTTGCTCACCACAAAAAGGGGACACTGGGCCTTGAGGGCGGCCAGGGTTTCCTCCTCCCGGGGAAAGAGGGAGCCTCCGTGCTTGGCCAGGTACTCCAGCTCCAGGCGGACGCAGTCGGCAATGACTTCGTCCTGCCGCGCCTGAGGCAGGGCGGGAAGGAGCCTCTCCGCAATGTCCCGGAGGAGCAGGCCCATACAGTCCCGGACCTCTTGAACCGTAAGGGACGGGCGGGGGACCTTGTGGAGCGCCAGGGCCTGATTCCAGCTCACGGTGAGCTGGGGACAGGCATCCCAGAGGGTGCCGTCCAGATCGAAAAGAATACCGTCAAACATGGAAGTGACCTCCTGAGGAAGAGAAGTAAAGAAGCTATATTATAAGGTAGGCAAGCATGCCGGGACAGGCGGGACGGGGACTATAATACCATGATTTTTGATTTTTGTAAACGAAAGGATGGATTTTTTGAAAAAATCTGAAAATTTTTCTTGACTTAAAGGCTGGTATGTAGTAAGATAATTGAGCGCCTCAATGGGGGCGTACTATGCGATGATGTGGGAGATTGCTCGCGAAGCGAGGTAACTTCCGCGGAGTATGTCCGTTGATCGGGCGGCTGAGAGGATCCTGTGCGCGGCGTATATCGCTGTGCAGGGAGTAAACCGGCCAGGTCCTGTGCCGGTTTTCTTCATGTCACAGAGTGATACGCACGAAAACGTGGATAGGAAATCTCGCTGTACGAAGCGTGACAAGTAAAATGCACTTCGTATTTTTAAGGAGGAAAAACAACATGGCTGCACAGAAAGAAATGATTCGGATCCGGCTCAAGGCTTATGATCATCAGCTCATCGACCAGGCCGCCGAGCGGATCGTGGAGACTGCCAAGCGCACCGGCGCCTCGGTTTCCGGCCCCATTCCCCTGCCCACCAAGCGGGAGGTCGTGACCATCCTGCGCTCCCCCTTCGTCAACAAGGATTCCCGGGAGCAGTTTGAGCGCCGGACCCACAAGCGGCTCATCGACGTCATCAAGCCCTCTCCCAAGACCGTGGAGGCCCTGATGAGCCTGGAGCTGCCCGCCGGTGTTGACATCGAGATTAAATTGTAATCTCACCCCAATTTGTTGTACCGCGGTCTGCCGCCTATTGAGGCAGACGGGTCAAGTCGCGGCGAGAGCCCCGACCAATAACCTTAATTAAGGAGGAAAAAGACACATGGAAAAGGCCATCATCGGCAAGAAGGTCGGCATGACGCAGATCTTCGACGAAGTGGGCCACGTGATCCCGGTCACCGTCATTGAGGCGGGTCCCTGCACCGTCGTGCAGAAGAAGACTGTGGAGACTGACGGCTATGCTGCCGTTCAGCTGGGTTACCAGGACGTGCCCGAAAGAAAGCTCTCCAAGCCTGAGGCGGGACACCTCAAGAAGGCGGGTGAAGGGGTCCTGAAAAAGACCCTGAAGGAATTCAAGCTTAAGGATACCGAGAGCCTCAACGTGGGCGACGTCATCGACTGCTCTGTGTTCGCGGAGGGCGACCGGGTGGACGTGACCGGTATCAGCAAGGGTAAGGGCTACGCGGGCGTGGTCAAGCGCCACGGGGTACACATCCAGAAGATGGCCCACGGCGGCGGCCCTGTCCACCGTCATCCCGGTTCCATGGGTTCCAGCACCGATCCTTCCCGTGTTTGGAAGGGCAAGGTTGGCGCTGGACACATGGGCTCTGAGCAGGTCACCGTTCTGAACCTGGACGTGATCAAGGTGGACACCGAGCTGGGCGTGATCGCCGTGCGCGGCGCGATCCCCGGTCCCAAGGGCGGCGTTGTGTACCTGCGCAACAGTGTCATCAATGTCAAGGAGAAGGGCGCTGACGCCGGTATCTCCAAGAACCCGCAGAAGGCTTCTGGCCGTAATCCCCAGAAGGCTTCCGCCCGTAACGCTTAAGGAAAGGAGAGATAAGACATGCCTAAGGCTAACGTGTATGATATGTCGGGCAAGAAGAAGTCCACCAAGGTGGAGCTGCCCGAGAGCATCTTTGGCATTGAGCCCAATGTCAGCGTGATGCATGAAGTGGTGAAGAACCACCTGGCCAACTGCCGGCAGGGCACCCAGAGCGCCCTGACCCGTGCCGAGGTTTCCGGCGGCGGCAGAAAGCCCTGGCGCCAGAAGGGCACCGGCCGTGCCCGGCAGGGCTCTACCCGGGCCCCCCAGTGGACCCACGGCGGTATCGTGTTCGCCCCCAAGCCCCGTTCTTACCGCTACACCCTGAACAAGAAGGTCCGCCGCCTGGCGCTCAAGTCCGCTCTCTCCTCCAAGGCTGCTGAGGGCAAGGTGCTGGTGGTGGATAAGCTGGAGATGGAGGAGATCAAGACCAAGACCTTCCAGGGCTTCCTCAACGCTGTGGAATCCAAGAAGGCTCTGGTGGTCACCGCCTGTCCCAACGTGGTGAAGTCTGCCCGGAACATTCCTGGGATCGTGACCTCTCCCGCCAACCTGATCAATGTTTACGATATTCTCAACGCCAATGAGTTCATCGTGGACAAGGCCGCTCTGGCCGTTATCGAGGAGGTGTTCGCGTAATGGCTGCTACTGCTTACGACATCATTAAGCGCCCCATCATCAGCGAACAGTCCATGGCTGAGATCGACAACAAGAAGTACGTTTTCGAGGTGGCTAAGGACGCCAACAAGATCGAGATCGCCAAGGCCATTGAGGAGATCTTTGGCGTGAAGGTGGCCAAGGTCAACACCATGAACATCCAGGGCAAGGAGAAGCGCACCGGCCGGTATCCCGCCGGACGCCGTCCCTCCTGGAAGAAGGCCATGGTCACCCTGACCCCCGATTCCAAGTCCATTGAGCTCTTTGAGAACATGGTGTAAGGAGGAGAAAGAGAATGGCAATCAAAACTTATAAGCCTACGACTCCCTCCCGGCGCCACATGACTGTGTCCGCCTTTGAGGGCATCGACAAGAAGGCTAAGCCCGAGCGCAGCCTTCTGGAAAATCTGAAGAAGAACGCCGGCCGCAACAGCTATGGCCGGATCACCGTCCGCCACCGCGGCGGCGGCAACAAGGTGAAGTACCGTATCGTGGACTTCAAGCGGGACAAGAACGGCACTGCCAAGGTGGTCAACCTGCAGTACGATCCCAACCGCTCCGCCAACATCGCCCTCATTGAATATGAGGACGGGGAGCGCCGGTATATCCTGGCTCCCGTGGGCCTGAAGGCCGGCCACATCATTATGACCGGCACCGGCGCCGACATTCTGCCCGGCAACGCCCTTCCCATCAACGAGATCCCTGTGGGCACCATGATCCACAACATTGAGCTCTACCCCGGCAAGGGCGGCCAGCTGGTTCGCGCCGCCGGTGTGGCCGCTCAGTTGATGGCCAAGGAAAACGGCATGGCCCAGGTCCGTCTGCCCTCCGGCGAGATGCGTTACATCCGCCTGGACTGCATGGCCACCATCGGCCAGGTGGGCAACACCGACCACGAGAACATCCAGCTGGGCAAGGCCGGCCGGAAGCGCCACATGGGCTGGCGGCCCACCGTCCGCGGCTCGGTCATGAACCCCAATGACCACCCCCACGGCGGCGGCGAGGGCAAGAGCCCTGTCGGCCGTCCCGGCCCCGTGACCCCCTGGGGCAAGCCGGCTATGGGTTACAAGACCCGCAAGACCAAGAGCCGCACTGAGAAGTTTATCGTCAAGCACCGCAACAGCAAGTAAGGGAGGAGAGTAAAATATGTCTCGAAGCATTAAGAAAGGCCCGTTTTGCGCTCCTGAGCTTCTGAAGCGGGTCGATGAGCTCAACAAGACCAATGAGAAGAAGGTCCTGAAGACCTGGAGCCGCGCCTCCACTATCTTCCCCTCCTTCGTGGGTCATACCTTTGCCGTTCATGACGGCCGCAAGCACGTGCCCGTTTACGTCACCGAGGATATGGTGGGCCACAAGCTGGGCGAGTTCGCTCCCACCCGGACCTTCAAGGGCCACTCGGGCACCAAGACCAGCCAGTAAAGGAGGAGAGATAACATGGAAGCGAAAGCAGTTTTGAGATACGCCCGGATCTCTCCCCGCAAGGTTGGGATCGTGTGCGATCTGATCCGGGGCAAGAGCGTGAGCGAGGCTACCGCCATCCTCATGACTACCCCCAAGGCCGCCTCTGAGCTTCTTCTGAAGCTTCTGAAGAGCGCTGCCGCCAACGCTGAGAACAATCACCAGATGGACCCTGAGAAGCTGTTTGTGTCCAACACCTTCGCTACCCCCGGCCCCATCATCAAGCGGATCCGTCCCCGGGCCCAGGGCCGCGCCTATCGGATCAACAAGCGCACTTCTCACATCACCGTCGCGGTGGCAGAAAAGGAGGCCAAGTAATATGGGACAGAAAGTCAATCCCCACGGTCTCCGTGTGGGCGTCATCAAGGACTGGGACTCCCGCTGGTACGCCAAGAACGAGCTGGTGGGCGACCTGCTGGTGGAGGATCAGAAGATCCGTAAGTACCTGAAGAAGACCCTGTACAGCGCCGGAGTCCCCAAGATCGAGATCGAGCGCGACAGCGCCAAGGTCCGGGTCTACCTGCACTGCGCCAAGCCCGGCGTGGTCATCGGGAAGGGCGGCACTGAGATCGAGCGGCTCCGCCTTGAGGTGGAGAAGCTCATCGGCAAGCCTGTGGCTCTCAACATCGTTGAGGTCAAGAGCCCCGACGTGGACGCCCAGCTGGTGGCCGAGAACATCGCCCAGCAGCTGGAGGGCCGTGTGGCTCACCGCCGCGCCATGAAGAACGCCATGGGCCGGGCCATGCGGGCCGGCGCCCTGGGTATTAAGATCTCCTGCTCCGGCCGTTTGGGCGGACGCGAGATCGCCGGCATTGAGCACTATCACGACGGCACCATCCCCCTGCAGACCATCCGTGCCGACATCGACTACGGCTTCGCCGAGGCTGCCACCACTTACGGCCGCATTGGCGTGAAGGTTTGGATCTACAAGGGTGAGGTCCTGACCCAGACCCTGCGGACCACCCCCCGCACTCTGGACACCAAGAACTTTAAGGAGAAGCCTGACCGTCCCCGCCGTGAGCGCCGGGATGGCGAGCGCAGGGACGACCGCCGTGGCGGTCCCCGCCGGGATGGCGACCGCCGTCAGAGCGGCCCCGCCTATAACCGTATCCAGAGCCGTCCGGCTCCCAAGGCGGTAGAGACCCCCGCCCCTGTGGAGGAGGCCGCCGCTCCTGAGATTCAGGAAGGAGGGCAAGAATAACCATGCTGATGCCCAAGAGAGTAAAATACCGTCGTGTGCACCGCGGCCGTATGACCGGCCGGGCTATGCGCGGCAATAAGGTCGTTTATGGCGAGTGGGGTCTTGCCACCACCGAGCCCGCCTGGATCACCTCCAATCAGATCGAGGCCGCCCGTATCGCCATGACCCGCTACACCAAGCGTGGCGGTAAGGTCTGGATCAAGATCTTCCCCGATAAGCCCGTGACCAGCAAGGCCCTGGGCACCCGAATGGGTTCCGGTAAGGGCGCTCCCGATCACTGGGTCGCCGTGGTGAAGCCTGACCGTATTATGTTTGAGATCGCCGGCGTGTCCGAAGAGGTGGCCCGGGAGGCCCTCCGTCTGGCCAGCCACAAGCTGCCGGTGAAGTGCAAGATCGTCAAGAGAGAAGACGCTCCTGCGACCGAGAATGGTGGTGAATGAAGATGAAAGCAAGTGACGTCCGTAAGATGAGCGTTGCCGAGCTGGAGACCAAGCTCAGCGACCTGAAGAAGGATCTGTTCCAGCTCCGTCTTCAGCACGCGACCAATCAGCTGGAAAACCCCGTGAAGATCGCTGAGGTCAAGCGGGATATCGCCCGAGTGAAAACCATCATCCGCGAGCATGAGCTCGCGGGCCGATAAGGAGGAATAAAAACATGGAAGAGAAGCGCGTTTCTTCCCGTAAGACCAGAGTCGGCCTGGTGGTTTCGGACAAGATGGACAAGACCGTTGTGGTGGCCATCGCCGACCGTGTGGCTCACCCTCTGTATAAGAAGATCGTCAAGAGCACCTATAAGCTCAAGGCGCATGACGAGAAGAACGAGTGTGGCGTGGGCGACCGCGTCCGCGTGATGGAGACCCGTCCCCTTTCCAAGGACAAGCGGTGGCGTGTGGTCGAGATCATTGAAAAAGCCAAATAAGGAGGTGCCGATATGATTCAGCAAGAAACTTACCTGAAGGTAGCCGACAATACCGGCGCCAAGGAGATCAAGTGCATCCGTGTGCTGGGCGGTTCTACCCGGAAGTTCGGCAACATCGGCGACGTGATCGTCGCCTCTGTCCGCAAGGCTCAGCCCGGTGGTACCGTGAAGAAGGGCGAGGTTGTCCGCGCTGTGATCGTCCGCTCCGTCAAGGGCATTCATCGTCCCGACGGCAGCTACGTTCGCTTCGACGAGAACGCCGCCGTTCTCATTAAGGACGACAAGAATCCCCGGGGCACCCGTATCTTTGGGCCGGTGGCCCGAGAGCTGCGTGACAAGGATTACATGAAGATCCTGTCTCTGGCTCCCGAAGTGCTGTAAGGGGGAGGAGAAGACATGAATAGTATGAGCATTAAGAAGGGCGACACCGTAGTCGTCCTCTCCGGCAAGGACAAGGGCAAGCAGGGCACCGTTCTGGAGGCCATGCCTGAGAGCCGCAAGGTCGTTGTGGAGAAGATCAATGTGGTCACCCGGCACACCAAGCCTCGCCGTCAGGGCGAGGAGGGCGGCCTGGTGAAGAAGGAAGCTCCCCTGTATGCCTGCAAGGTCATGCGGGTGTGCCCCAAGTGCAAGAAGCCTACCCGTCCCGCCAGCAAGGTGGGCAAGGACGGCAAGCGTGTCCGCGTCTGCAAGAAGTGCGGCGCTGAAATCTGAGAGAGGAGGAGTTAGGAATGGCTGAAAATTACGTGCCCAACCTGAAAAAGAAGTATCTGGCCGACGTAGCTCCTGCTCTTATGCAGAAGTTCGGTTACAAGTCCGTGATGCAGATCCCCAAGCTGGACAAGATCGTGGTCAACTGCGGCTGCGGCGAGGCCCGGGAGAACTCCAAGGTCCTGGAGGCCGTGGTGGGCGATCTGACCAAGATCACCGGCCAGAAGGCCAT
>CAJUEU010000038.1 GCA_910585735.1 uncultured Oscillospiraceae bacterium
CGGTGGTCTACGCCGTTGGTCACGTTCTGGAACTTCTGGGGGAACATGCGGTAGGCGTTGTGGAACACGTCGCTCTTGAGAATGTCGGTGTGGAGGGCGGAAACGCCGTTGATGGCCGAGCAGGCGCAAACGCACAGGTTGGCCATGCGGACCTCGCCGCCCCAGACGATAGCCATATTCTCCACCTTGGACATATCCCCGTGGAAGAACTGGGTGAGCTGGTTCTGGTACCGGCCCGAGATCTCCAGGATGATCTGCCATACCCGGGGCAGAAGCTCGGCCACCAGGTCCTGGGGCCAGCGCTCCAGAGCCTCGGCCAGGACGGTGTGGTTGGTGTAGCACACGCTGCGGCTCACGATGAACCAGGCGTCGTCCCAGGAGTAGCCCTCCTGGTCCAGCAGGATGCGCATAAGCTCGGGGATCACCAGGGTGGGGTGGGTGTCGTTGATCTGGAAGACGTGCTTTTCGTGGAAGTTCCGCAGGGTGCCATACTCGGCCTTGTGCTTACGGCAGATGGACTGCACCGTGGCGGACACCAGGAAGTACTGCTGCTTGAGCCGCAGGGACTTGCCCTCCCGGTGGTTGTCGGCGGGGTAGAGCTGCTTGGAGATGACCTCGGCGTTGGCCTGGCGCTCAATGGCCTTGAGGTATTCGCCCCGGTTGAAGATGTTCAGGTCTACGGGGTCGGGGCTTTTAGCCTCCCACAGGCGGAGCACGTTGCCCATCTCGGTGCCGTAGCCGGCGATCTGCATGTCCCGGGGCACGGCCAGCACGCTGGTGTAGCCGGTGTGCTCCACAGAGAGGGAGCCGTCGGGATTCCACTTGTTCTCCAGCTTGCCGCCGAAGCGGACCTCCTCGGCCTTATCCATCTGGGTCATGAGCCAGGCGCCGCCCAGCCCCAGCCAGTTGTCGGGGAGCTCCTCCTGCTTGCCGTCGATGATCTTCTGTTTGAAGATACCCAGCTCGTAGCAGATGGAATAGCCCGTGATGGGGATCTCCAGGGTGGTGGCGGCGTCCAGATAGCAGGCCGCCAGACGGCCCAGACCGCCGTTGCCCAGCCCGGCGTCGGGCTCCTCCTCAAAGAGGTCGGCCGCCGAGAAGCCCAGGGCCTCCACAGCTTCGGAAAGGGCCTGCTCCAGACCCAGATTATAGGCGTTCTTCCGCAGGGACCGGCCCATGAGGAACTCCATGGACAGATAGTGGACCCGCTTCTGGTGTTGGTCCTGGATCTTCTCCACGGTCTTGCGGTGCCGCTCGGACATCATGTCCCGAAGCACCAGAGCGCAGGCCTGGAAGACCTGCTCCGAAGTGGCTTCGTCCACATCCCGGCCGAAGTTGCGCTGCAGCTTGCCGGTGATGAGAGCCATCAGTTCTTTTTTGGTGTATTTCTTATTGTTTGGCAAGAAAAGTCACTCCATTTCAAAGAATCGAATTTTATATCAAACATAGCCAGACGAGAAAAGGGCCCCGCCGGCCCTTGAAAAGCGAACAGGGGAATTATACCATAGAATCCGGGCCCTGTCAAACCTGGACGGCGAATTTGTGAGGTTTGCAAGGGGAAAAAGCCAAAAGTAGGCAAAAAAGGAGGCGTTTCCGACAGAAACGCCTCCTTTTGAGGTTTCGAGATACGGGACGTCGGCGCAGACAGGGGGATGGCTTCGATTTTTGCAAGCAGAGCCCCTTTGCAAGTTCGGAAATATCTGGAATATATTTGTTGACAAATAGACAAATATATCATACAATACAATTATAGAGGAGAGCTTTAATAAAAAATTGGTCAAAGCACAGAGGGCGTTTCTCTGACTGACCAGAAAGGGCTGGGTGAGTCCCATGCAGAAGTAAATCTTTGTCCGTTGTTCTTCCGTACGGATCCGCCATGCTGCCGATCACAAAGGAGGATGATTATGATGACAAAGAAATTCGTATCTATGTTCCTGGCTCTGGTTATGTGCCTGGCCCTCTCCGCCCCGGCGTTCGCAGTGAAAATTGAAGACGAAAGCAAAATTAAAATTATAAAAGACAATGAAATTGAGCGGATAGTCGAACTGCAAGAAGGTAACTTGATTTATCATGTTCATTATAACAAAGTGAGCAACATCATGACAACGCAGACCATTCAAGATGGGAAGAAGATCGGCGAAAGTGTGTTTGACCCAAATCGAACAACTATGCTGATGCCATTTGCTTCGGGGATAGCCACTCCCATTCAGTCTAAAACGGGATTTGGATATATATTAGGTGAAACGTATAATGATTATGCATGTTCAGACGAACTGGTTGAGAACGGGAGGTACCAGTATCATGGTATTAAGCTGAAAAAAGATTCAGTTACTGAAATTCAAAAAGATTTTAGGGCAACAGTGGATAGCTTAATTAGCAAAGAAACAGAATTGGAATATGTAGAAAGTGCAACTGTAGTTACTCTTGTTGTAGCCATCGCATTAACGGCAATTATAGCTCCTGGCGCTGCAGCCGCACAATGGGCGGCTTTGGCTCTGTCTTTGGATGGAGAGAAAGTAGCAATAGAAATTAGGTCCCTTACGAAAACGTGTGAAAGCTATTATAGTATGCTGTATCCGTACCGTGTGGTAATGTGAAATGATCCCGTTTATATTTAGTATAGCGTGTACACTTACTTTATACCACATAAATGAATACAAACAAGCCCAGTTAATGTTTGTGCGAATTATTTATGGTTTGCTTTCTGCGGCTATATTGGTGCGTTTGGAAATTGAATTTCGTTATATAGCGCTGTCTATTGCATTTATCTTACTTGAAGAAGGCCAGTGGTGGGAAAAAGGAGGATTCTGGGGCGAAAAACGTACTTGGAGGGAAAAGATACTAATAGCTATTGCATTTGTTTTGGTAGGTGGCGCAATTCTATCGGTGTTTTAGTAAGACAAGGGTAAGACAAGGGGACGGTTCTTCTGTCTTCGTTGAATACTAAGGGCCAGATGAGAGAACCGTCTCCCTGTCTTCCAAATTGTACAGACCTATTTTCAGAAAGGAAGCGGTGAGTCCCATGCAGAGGTAAATTAGAGGAGGTCATCCGTATCTACCCACTCATTTACCAAATACAGAAAAGAGGTATATACTTATGAAGAAGTTCGTATCTATGTTCCTGGCCCTGGTTATGTGCCTGTCCCTGGCTGCCCCAGTGGTTGCGTTTGATAATCTTGACAGTAACATGATGCATACGGTAGAAATAATTGATGTTTCAGATTCTCTGCGCATAGAAATGCGCACATCAACGCAAATAAAAGAAGAAAAAGGGGTCATAGGAATCCAGTGTGAACAAGGGGCAGAAAATGAGATTGGAGAAGCATTTGAACTGAGGCAGATTGAAAATGGCGGTCTGGTTCAAATTGTGTGTGGTACAGTCGGCGGAGAGACTTTGACTGTAACAAATTTTGAGGATGGTTATGTGACAAGTGTTGAAACCATTAAGGTGTCTGACCGTATTGTCAAAACCACCCCGGATGAGAGTATATCTTTAGGTAGAGAACAACCTACAATGGGGAATATGCCGCTGAGTATACGGCCAGGGCCGGATTATGAAGATTTCGGTGGTGATGGTAGTTTCCCCTTTGCCCATATCACATACAATACCTCAACCACTGTTTCAGAAGCAAGGAAAGTTGACATATATAGTATTTTCGTGAAAGAAGATGAAGAAAGCTATACGATAAATGGTGTTGCAACAGATACTCTTTCTGTTATTGCCGGATTGTTTGCTAGTGTGGCAACGGTGTTCTTTGAAATAACATCATTACCTGGAAAAATTGCAGTTGCAATTGTGAGTGCACTTGGCGGCAGTGTTGCTGGTGGGGCAATTGGTATTTATTTTAGTGAAGATGTTGCAGTTAAAGCCCTTTATTATAAAATGTATGGACGGTTTAGTGGCACTTCTTCATACGAATTGAGCGGCATTGCAAAGCAGGTAGTAACAAAATCAAGTTCCTACTATGATGAGTGGTTCTTTGACGGTTATACGCCGTATAACTGGCAGGATGGGGATGAATTGGCATTTCTCCTATGGAGTGATCTTTTCTATGAGTCGTATCCTGGTGTAAAGAACTATTCTTGACTATGATTTAGGATTCGGGAAGGGTTGATGTGACATGAAGGAGTTTTTCTATGAAGAAGCACAAGACAAAGATCTTGGCTGCGGCTGTCATATTGTTGCTGGCGGCCATCATTGGACGGGTAGTTTATAGCCGTGTTGCGGTAAAGGACCTTGCCTCAAAAATCCCCCAGATAGGGCAGACGGATGCCTGCGAAATCAGATGGACTTCTTCCTTGCCGCCTATAGAACGTATTGAACTGACTTTGACGGGGGAAAGGCTAAACGTCTTTCTGACCTATCTGGAAACCGTACAGGTTACGGCTCCTTTTCGTGGGCATAGATATGAACTGAAAGGACAGTACTATATCGGATTTTACAGACAGGGTGAACAGGTGGCTGAAATGATTGTTTCCCAGACAGGAGAGCTTGGTGTTCTGTACGATGGTCACTTCCATTATTATCAGGCACAAATGGGGGACCAGGAGAAATTTACCCTTCCGCTGGAGAATTGGAACTAAGACACAGACGAAAGAACCGTCCCTCTTGTCTTCACAAGCAACCAACAAGGGAGAGCCCGGCGGGCTCTCCCTTGTGTTATCTGCGTATTTACTTTTTGGGCCACGCGGCGCTTGGGGGATCAGCCCCCGGTGACCCAGTGGTAGACCTCCTCGTAGTCCTTGGCGGAGCGGGTCCAGGAGAAATCGGAGGTCATGGCGTTCTTCTGGAGGGCGGTCCAAGTCTTGCGGTTGGCGTAATAGAGCTCTATGGCCTGGCGCAGGGCCCAGGTCATGTCTCCCTGGTCCACGTTGGCGAAGGAGAAGCCTGTGCCCTCGCCGGTGTACTGGTTGTAGGGCTGGACCGAATCCCGCAGGCCGCCGGTCTCCCGCACCACGGGCAGGGTGCCGTAACGCATGGCGATCATTTGGGAGAGGCCGCAGGGCTCGGCCACCGAGGGCATGAGGAACAGGTCGGCGCCGCCGTAGATGGCGGTGGCGAAGGGGTCGGAGTACATGATCTGGGCGGAGAAGCGGCCGGGATACTGCCAGGCGGCCTGGCGGAAGGCCTCCTCGTACCGCCACTCGCCGGTGCCCAGCACCACCATCTGGGCCCCTGTGCCCATAATGTCGTGGATGGCGCCCGACACCAGGTCAAAGCCCTTGTGGCTCACCAGGCGGGAGACACAGGCCACGATGGGGGCTTCGGGGTCCTTCTCCAGCCCGGCCATCTCCTGAAGGGCGGCCTTGCACTCGGCCTTGCCCTTGAGGGACTTGTCGCTGAAGGTCTTGGCAAGGCCCTTGTCCTTCCGGGGGTCGTAACGGTTTACGTCGATGCCGTTGAGGATGCCCCGGATCTTGTGGGCGTTGTCGGCCACAACCCCGGCCAGGCCGTGGGCGTAGAAGTCGTAGCGCAGCTCCTCGGCGTAGGAGGGGGAGACCGTGGTCACGTAGTCGGCGGCGTAGATGGCCCCCTTCATCATGTTCACGTCGTTGTAGTAGGCCAGCATCCGCTCGTGGCAGTAGCTCTGGTCCAGGCCAAACACGTTCTCCAGGACCTCCCGGCCGTAACGGCCCTGGTACTCAATGTTGTGGATGGTGAAAACGCTCTTGGCGCCCCTCAGCTCGGGCACCAGATTCCGCTCGGAGAGCAGGTAGATGGGCACCAGGGCGGTCTGCCAGTCGTTGCAGTGGATGATGTCGGGGAAGAAGCCCACGTGGCCCGGGGTCTCGATGACCGCCCGGGAGAAGAAGGCGAACCGCTCGGCATCGTCAAAGTGGCCGTAGATCTCCCAACGCTTGAAATAGTACTCATTGTCCACGAAGTAGTAGGTGACCCCGTCCCGCTTCAGCTCAAAGATGCCGCAGTAGGGGGTGCGCCAGGCCAGGTGGATGTTGTAATTCTGGAGGAAGGTCATCTGCTCCCGCCATTCTCCGCCGATACGCTCGTAGAGGGGAAGGATGACCCGCACATCATGGCCCAGCTGGGCCATGGCCTGGGGAAGGGAACCGGCCACATCGGCCAGGCCGCCGCTTTTGATAAAGGGGGCGACCTCGGAGGAAGCGAAGAGGATATTCATAAAGTGCTCCTTTCTTAGACGACCTCGTTTTTGGCGATGACCAGGGGATAGGTCTCGTGGCCGGACAGGGTGCGTCCGGCGCAGATCTTCACCGACTTGTCCGAGATGGTGTATTTCAGAGTGGCCCCCTCCTGCACATCGGTGTGCTGTAGCAGGATGGAATTCTCCACCACGGCGCCCTTGGCCACATGGACTCCGCGGGCCACCACCGAGTTGATCACTGTGCCCTCAATGACACAGCCGTCGGCGATGAGGGAGTTGACCACCTTGGCGTCGGTGCCGAATTTGGTGGCGGGGGTGTCCTGCTCTTTGGTGCGGATGGGCCGGTCGGAACGGAACAGGGAGCCCCGAATGGTGGGATCCAGCAGTTCCATGCTGCGGATGTAGTAGCTGCGTACCGACTTGATGCTGGAGGCATAGCCGTCGAAGGCGTAGGAACGGAGCTTCAGGCCCTTGCCCGCGTCGCCCAGAAGAACGCCCTCGCTGAAGGAATAGATGTCATGCGCGGCGCAGTAATCCACCAGCCTCATGAGAAGCTCCTTGGAGAGGATATAGGAGCCCAGGGAGACCGAGCAGCCTTCGGGCACCGAGTTGGGACGTACCAGAATGTCGGTGACCCAGCCTTCCTCGTCCAACTGAAAGTAGTTGGTGTCGGTGGGGGCGGAGATGGAGGAGGGCACCGAGAAGGAGGTGATGTCGGCCCCCGACTGAAGATGCTGCTCAAAGGCCTCCTCCACAGGCAGGTTGGCCACCATGTCGCCGTCGGTGAGGATGACGTAGTCCTGCCGGATGGTTTTCAGATAGGAGTAGACCCCGGCCAGGGCGTCCATGCGGCCCCGGTACTGGCTCTGGCGGTTCTTGGTGGCATAGCCGAAGGGGGGCAGGATGCGGAGTCCACCCCGCTTCCGGGCCAGGTCCCAGTCCTTGCCGGCGCCTACGTGGTCCAGAAGGGACTGGTAGGAGGAGTGGACGATGATGCCCACGTCGGTGACCCCGGCGTTTACCAGGGAGGAGAGGGAGAAGTCGATGAGGCGGAACCGTCCGCCGTAGGGAAGGGAGCAGCTGTTGCGGGGCTGGGAGAGCTCCCGCAGGTCGGGCGTTTCGCCGTAAGCGAAAATAATTCCATGCAGGTTGTTCATGCCTCTACCCCCTTGATATTCTCTGTGATCATGGCCTTGGAGGGCACCACGGCGCCGTCGCCCACCACCAGGTCCTGGGCCACCACGGCGATGCCCTTCTCCTCGCTGTTGGGCGCGGGAGGCTCGCCCACATGGGCGCCCGCCCCGATGACGGTGTTCTCCGCGATGATGGCGTACTCCACCACCGCGCCCTTTTTGACCACCGCGCCGGGCATCAGGATGGAATAACGGACCTGGGCCCCCGGTTCTACGGTGACCGAGTGGAAGAGAACGGAGTTCTCCACCTCGCCCCAGATCTCGCAGCCGCTGGTGGCCAGAGAGTGGGTCATTTTGGCCGCGGGGCCGATGAACTGGGGCGGACGGATGGCCGAGCGGGCATAGATGGTCCAGTCGGTGTCGTAGAGGTCCAGGCCGGAATCCTCGTCCAGCAGGTCCATGTTGGCGTCCCACAGGGAGTCGATGGTGCCCACGTCCTTCCAATAGCCCTGGAAGCGGTAGGCCGTCATGATCTCTCCGGCGCCCAGCATGGCGGGGATGATGTTTTTGCCGAAGTCGTTGGAGCTGTCGGGGTCGTTTTCGTCGGCGATCAGGTACTCCCGCAGCTTGGACCAGGTGAAGATGTAAATGCCCATGGAAGCCAGGTTGCTCTTGGGATTCCTGGGCTTCTCCTCAAACTCGTAAATATTGTCGTTCTTGTCCACGTTCATAATGCCGAACCGGGGGGCCTCCTCCATGGGGACCTCCATCACCGAGATGGTGCAGGCGGCGTTCATGGCCTTGTGGCGCTCCAGCATCTTGGAGTAATCCTGCTTATAAATGTGGTCGCCCGAGAGGATGAGCACGTACTCAGGGTCGTAAAGCTCCAGGAAGCCCAGATTCTGATAGATGGCGTTGGCCGTTCCCTTATACCAGGAGCCCTTTTCGTCCTCCTGCACGTAAGGGGGCAAAACGTGGACGCCGCCGTCCGAGCGGTCCAGGTCCCAGGGAGCGCCGATACCCAGGTAAGCGTTGAGCTCCATGGGCTTGTACTGGGTCAGCACGCCGACGGTGTCGATACCCGAATTGATACAGTTGGAGAGAGGAAAGTCGATAATACGGTACTTTCCTCCGAAGGGAACTGCCGGCTTGGCCACCTTGCTGGTAAGGGCCTTGAGCCGGCTGCCCTGGCCGCCGGCCAGGAGCATGGCTACACATTCCTTTTTCATCAGATCACCTCTTCTATAAAATGAAATGCCGGGAAACAGAATCCATATATGCTCTTAAGCCTTTTTGGCCTTGGAACCAGCTTTGGGGGCGCTCTTTTTCGCGGCGCCGGTCTTGCCCTTTGGGGCCGGGCTCTCCGATTTCTTGGCGGGAGCTTTCTTAACGGGATCCTTCCGGGCGCACCGAAGGATCAGGCCGGACATGGGTGGCAGGTCCACCGTGATGGACTGCTCCTGGCCGTGGCAAGGGACCTTCTCGCTGGCGATAAGGGCTTTGTCCCCCCGGCCCGCGCCGCCGAAGGCGGCGTCGTCCGAGTTGAGAAGCACCTCGTACTTGCCGGAGAAGGGGGCCCCCACCCGGTAGCCCTGCCGGTGGATGGGAGAGAAGTTGCACAGGATGACAAGGGGGTTGCCTTCCTTATCCTTCCGCAGGAAGGAGACCGTGTTGGCATTGGCGTCGTCGGCCTCCAGCCATTGGAAGCCCTCCCAGCCAAAGTCCACCTCCCAGAGCTCCTTCCGGGCCAGATACAGGTTGTTGGCCGCCTGGAAGAAGGCCTGCATATCCCGGTTCTCCTGGTTCTGGTCCAGCAGGTGCCAGTCCATGGAGTGTTCAAAATGCCATTCGTTCCACTGGCCGAACTCGCTGCCCATCATCATGAGTTTCTTGCCCGGGTGGGTGAGCATGTAGGTGTAGAAGACCCGTACCCCGGCGAACTTGTCCTTGTACTCCCCGGGGATCTTGTTGAGAAGGGAGCCCTTCATGTGGACCACCTCATCATGGCTCATGGGGAGCACGAAGTTCTCCGAGAAGGCGTACATAAAGGAGAAGGTCAGGTCCCGGTGGTTGTACTGCCGGAAGTAGGGGTCCAGCTTGATGTAGTGGGTCACATCGTTCATCCAGCCCATGTTCCACTTCAGGTTGAAGCCCAGACCTCCCTGGAGGCCGCCCTCGCCCACGGGCTTGGTGACGCTGGGCCAGGCGGTGGACTCCTCCGCGATCATGAGAACGTCGGGGTGGGCGCCAAAAACGGTGGTATTCAGCTCCTGGAGGAAGTCCACCGCCTCCAGGTTCTCGTGGCCGCCGAATAGGTTGGGGATCCACTCGCCCCCCTGGCGGTTGTAGTCCAGATAGAGCATGGAGGCCACCGCGTCCACCCGCAGGCCGTCAATGTGGAACTGCTCCAGCCAGAAGAGGGCCGAGGAGGTGAGGAAGGAGCGGACCTCCTTCTTCCCATAGTCAAAGACCATGGTGCCCCACTCCTTGTGCTCTCCCTTTCGGGGGTCGGCGTACTCGTAGGTGGGGGTGCCGTCAAACTGGTAAAGGCCGAAGCCGTCCTTGGGGAAGTGTGAGGGGACCCAGTCCAGGATCACACCCACCCCCGCCTGGTGGAGCTGGTCCACCAGATACATAAAGTCGTGGGGAGTGCCGAAGCGGGAGGTGGCGGCAAAGTAGCCGGTACACTGGTAGCCCCAGGAGGCGTCCAGGGGGTGCTCGGTGACAGGCATGAGCTCCACATGGGTGAATCCCATCTTTTTCACGTAAGGCACCAGGTATTGGGCCATATCCCGGTAGGAGAGGAACTCATCCTCTCCCGTCCGGCGCCAGGAGCCCAGGTGCATTTCATAGATGTTCAGAGGGGAGGAGTAAACCGGGGCCTGCTTCCGCCAGGAAAGCCATTTCTCATCGCCCCAGCCGTAGCCCTCCAGGTCATAGACCTTGGAGCCGTTGCCGGGCCGGGTCTCGGCGTGAACGGCAAAGGGGTCGGCCTTGGCCACGATCCGCCCGTCCTTGGTGTGAACGGCGTATTTATAGGTATCATATGTATGAAGCCCGGGGACAAAGCCCTCCCATACCCCGCCGCCTATGGGGGCAAGGGGATGGCTGGCTGTGTTCCAGCCGTTGAAGTCACCCATGACACAGACCTCCCCGGCGTTGGGGGCCCAGACACGGAAGACCCGGCCGGAGACTCCCTCCCGTTCGCCGGGGTGACAGCCCAGGAAATCCTGCAAATGGGTCTCTTTTCCTTGGGCAAAGCGGTCCAGCCAGGTAGGCTGGCCGTGGGCGGTGGGTTTCGCTGCCATAACAAACGACCTCCTAAGTATGGTAAAAAATTCCAAATCAGCCAGCGGATGGAAGGATTTTTCTGATTTTTGCCACATGACATTCTATTTTTTCCATCCTCTTTGTGTAAATTATACAACCATATGGGACAAAGGTCAAGAAGAGATTGTGGGGAAAAGGAAAAATTACACTTAAAAAATTTTTGTGGAAGGAGAACGGAAAAAGCGGAAGAAGAGAAAAGCAGAGGCTTTCCCATCCCATTCAGGGAAGGAGAGCCTCTGCTTCAATCAAATCAGGGGGAAGGGGAACGAACACACACCATTTTCGCGCTGCCGCTTATCGGAAGGTGGCTTCGGAGAGGTCAAGACCTTGGCCGCTGCGGTTGTCCACATCGGTGCCGTTGCGCTCAAAAACGCTTTCGGGGAAGCTGATGCTCATGTCCACGGGGATCCCCTCCCAGAGAAGGGCGGTGCCATTCCCAGCAAAGCGGTTGCCGTCAAAGATGGAGTGGGACACGGAGCTTTCGGAGGCGTTGAAGTGAAAGCCCACCTCGTTGTCTGTGAATTCACAGTACCGCAAATTCACCCAGGAGTAGCCGTGGACCAGCACGGCGGTCTTCCAGCCGGTGAAGGTGCAGCCCGTTAGATGGACCCGGGCGGCGGCGGTGACGCCGATGGCCTCCCGTCCGCTTCCCACAAAGTCGATCTCCTGGATCTCATTGATCCAGCCTTGCGCCCCTGTGGTGATACGCAGGGCGCTGGTAAAGACCGTCCGGCCCTCCCCTTCCGTGCTGCCCAGAAGATTGATGGGCCGCTTTCCGATGGTCAGATCCCCCTCGTAGGTCACCGCGGGAAGGTGGAGATTCACCACATCGGAGGGCTCCGTGGTCTTGCCGATCTGGTCTATGAGGGCCTGAAGCTCCTCCATGGTGCCCATGGCCCAGTCCTCCGGGTAGTAGTCCAGGGTCTGGATCAGGCGGATCTCCAAGGTCTGATGGAGACGGATCACATCCCCGTTTTTCATGGTGATGGTCCAGGTGCCCTGGGCCCGGTTGTCCCGGCCCAGAAAGTCGATAAAGCTGACCATGGCCGCTTCCGGGCAGTAGCCGTGGGGCACGGGGTCGGTGTAGGTGATGTACCCGCTTTCATCCTCCGGGGGACCAAATTGCGCGGTGACGCTCTCCACCTTACTTAAGAAGGCGTTGGCGGCGTTGGCGTCAGTTTCAGCCTGGTGGATGTAAAGGCATGTGGGGAAGCGGTATTCCGCGTTCTCCTCGGCGTTCTGATAGAGCTTCGGGGCCGGGCTGAAGGGATCCCCGCTCCAGCCCAGCAGAAGCCGGTAGCTGCCGTCCTGATCCGTGTAGGTCACGGTGGCTGAGCCGCCGTCGTCGTAGGTTTTGGGGCGGGTGAAGAGATACCAGCCCAGCAAAAGGCCCAGGACCACCAACGGGGGAAGTCCCCGGAGCAGGACCTTCCGCCAGGGGAACGGGACAGGCGCCCTGGCCTGGGTCCGCTTGTTGACGCTTTGGGCACAGTGGGGACAAAAGGCGGCCTCTTTCGGCAAGGCCGCGCCGCAGTGGGGACATTGTTTTTCCATCTCAGAGTTCCTCCATGAGCCGAAGCACATTTTTATACCGCTTGTCCGGGTTCACGTGGGTACACCGCTCCACCACCCGGCCCAGAGCGCCCTCGGCCTGCTTTGCGGAGGGGTGCTCCCCGGTGAGCATCACGTTGATGAGGATGCCGATCGAGTAGATGTCGGCACGGGGGTCGGACTGGCTCAGGCCGTACTGCTCCGGGGCGGCAAAGCCGACGGTGCCCAGGACCTGGGTGTCGGTGGTGTTCTCCGCCTTGTGGAGCCGGGCGGCGTCAAAGTCAATGAGGACGGCGTCAGAGCCCCGGAGGATCACATTCTCCGGCTTCACGTCCCGGTGGACCGCCCCCAGGGAGTGAAGGACCCACAGGCCCTGACAGAGCTGGCGGACGATCTGCCGGGTCTCCTCCGGGGTGAAGAGAGCCTCCCGCAAAAGAAAGTCCAGGGTGTCGCCCTGGATGAACTCCTCCAGCACCAGGTTGTTCTCTGGACCCGCCGCCACCTCGTACACCGTGGGCAGGTTGGGGCAGGACACCTCCAGCAGCTTTTGATAAACCTTCGGATTTCCGGCGAACTGCCGCAGGAGGAAGAAATGCCCGGAGGCCTTGTGGCAGATGGAACGCACAGTCCCCCGGGGGCTCTCCTTGAGCAGGGCAATTTCCTCGTATTCTGCCTGAAGCGTCTGTGAAAGCCAGGTATAAATGGAGATCACCTCAAAAAATGTGTTACTATGCAGTCAGCATATTGCTTTTTCTACATAGAAGTTGTAAAATATTATAAAAGATTCCAATGGAAAAGTAAAGTGGGGGGTGATGGAAATTGAGGGATAAAACCACCGACGATCTGAGGCGGGAGCTTATGGGCGAGGCCGGGATCGACGCCTATATCAAGGAGAATCAGTCCATTTTTGTGGATAAGACCGTGATCGAGCTGCTGGAGGAGCTCTACCAGCGAAAAATCGTTCCCAAAGCGGCTCTGGCCAAACGGGCGGGGATGAGCGAGGTCTACGTCCATCAGGTCTTTTCCGGGCGGCGGACTCCCTCCCGGGACCGGCTTTTGTGCCTGTGCATCGGGCTGGAGGCCACCCTGGAGGAGACCCAGCGGCTTTTGAAGCAGGCCATCTATGCCCAGCTGTATCCCCAAAATGTCAATAGAAAAAACCGAATTTTTTTGAAAATATTTTTTGAGGTCAGGCGATACTCTCCAGGAACTCGTTGAACAGATCGGCAGAGCAGCGCCATTTCAGGATTAGTCGGGGGTATCCGTTGAGCCAATCTTGAACACGCTGTACTTCCTCGTCTGTGACCTTGCTAAAGTCTGTGCCTTTTGGAAAGTGCCAGCGTATCATCTGGTTTTGCTTCTCGTTGCTGCCTCGCTCTCCAGGGCAGCGAGGGTGACAATAGTACAGGCGGGTCCTGCGCTTGGTGGGGTGGAGCGCCGAGGTCTCCATACCCACGCAGTCCGAAAACTCGGAGCCATTATCCACCGTGATGCTGCGGAACACCTTGCGGAAGGTCTCGCTGCCATAAGACATTTCCAGCCCGTCCAGAGCCGCCACTACATTTGCGGAGGTCTGGGCGGGCATTTTTATGATGATCTCCTGCCGGGATTTCCTCTCCGTCATAACCAGCAGGCACCCCTTCCCATTCTCGCAGCTTTCCACGCTGTCCATCTCCCAGTTTCCGTATTCCTCCCGGCTGTTGATGATCTTTGGCCTGCGCTCGATACTCTCGCCACGGGGCGCTTTTGCCGCAGGGGCAACATCGACTTTCTTTTTGCGCTTTTTCCGGGTTCCCTTGAAGCGCAGCTTCTTATTTGTCAGGGGCCACAGGTCCCCATTTTCGATGTACTTGTAGACCGTCTGACGGCAGAGTGTGCAGGAGAAGGTGGTCTCCGGGGTTTTGCCAAGCCTGGAGCAGGCAACCGCCGGAGAGGTCCCGGCGGAAATCGTTTCCACAAGCCACCTTGCAAGAGCGTGGTCCTTGCCTATTTTCAGGCCCTTCTCCATGTTCTTCACGGCCCGCTTGTGCCAATCTCTGCCTGCTTCCGGGGAGTACGCCTTGTAAGGGCGCAGTTCACTGTCCACCAGTTCCACCTCGCCCCGTTTGCACTCCTCGTAGATGGTGCTGTGATGCACGCCAAGATACCGGGCGATCTGGGGCTTGCTGTACCCCTGGCGCAGCATCTTCTCGATTTGAAGTCTATCGCTCCAGTCCAGGTGTCCCTTGTGTTTGCCGTTCTCATACTTGCCCATGACTACGCCTCCCGAACTTTGTTTTGCTTTGTTCTGCTTTGTATATCTTTAGCACATTTCCGGGAAAACTGTCAATAGGCGCAAAATTCCCCTACATAAAGTAGGGGAATTTTTTTACTCCTTGCCGGTCAACCAGTCCAGGCTCACGCCCAGCACCTCCGAAAAGACCCGCAGCTCGTAGTCAGCCACGAATCTGTCGCCGGTCTCAATTTTGCTGATGGCCTCCCGCTCAATGACAACGCCGCTCACCTGCATTTTGGCGGCAAGGTCGCCCTGCGAGAGCCTTTTTGCTGTCCTGGCCTGATGGATGCGATCTCCTGAGATATTCTTTTTTCCGTTGTAGTCGTAGATTTTCAAGGCAGTACCCCCATTCTGCCTCTTGACAGTACCACACGAAAGGCGGTATTCTGTAATAAAGATTTACAGCCTATGCTAAAACAGCACAAAATTTTCTAAAGACGCACCTTGCAAGGCCCATAGAGGGGGTAGCGTCAAAGAGGGGCTTGTGCTTATCCCGCAGCCAACGATTGATCTGCTTCTCAATCAGGCTCCCGCCAAAATTGTTATGGTCCTCCAGGTCTGCGTCGTCGTCCTCAAACTGGGTATTCAGCAGCAGCTCGCTCTCGGTAACGGCAAAAATAGCCTCGTTGTCGCCGTCCAGCTTAACCCACCGCACCCCGTCTGCGGTAAAAATGCCGCCCAGCGGCACCCGGTCCAAAGTGATGGTCTTACTCATGTTCATGTCCTCCTTTTTCTAAACTGTCCAAAAATTCCTCGATGTCCTTGTGGCGGTAACGCTTCATACGATTTCCCACCAGGTTGATGCCGTGGATGCGCCCCTCCCGGTCCCACTTCCAGATGGTCTGAATGTTGACCTTCAAGATGGCCGCCAGTTCCTCCGCCGTGTAAAGCTCGATGGATTCCATCAGCAGTCCCTCCTCACCGGCTGGCCCTCGCTGCCGTTGGCTCTTGGCTTGCGGTTTCCCCTGCGGCGGATAGAGGCTTGCACATTGCGCTGGGCCAGGTCCGGGTCATATCGGGGTCTCTGCTGCTCGTCCAGCTCGCCGGTGTCCCCCCGGCGCAGCTCGTCGTAAATCGTAGAGGGGTGACAGCCGATTTTCACGGCAATATCCAGCACCCTCACATTGCCCTCGTACATCCGGGCAATTGCCCGCCTGTCCTTTAGTGTCAAGCACTTCACAGGCACACGAACACCTCCCTTGCAAAAAAATAAAAACCGAAAATCGTCGTATAACGACCTTCGGTTTTTATGGTAGCATTTGCAATGCCCAGCTGTATCCCGCCAACAAACGGGACGCTATCATTATCCACGGCATCGCCCATGGTACCGACCTGGCCCAGATCAACGACAAGCTCTTCGCCGAGGGCGAAAAAACTTTATTTTAGTATGAGGAGGAACACAACCATGAAAAAGCGCATTCTGTCGATCGTTCTGACCCTGGCGCTGTGCCTGGGTTTTGTCCCGGTGCTGGGCCTTCCCGCCCGGGCCGCGGAGGAGTGGTTCCAGTACACCGCCCCCGACGGCGTGATCTATAACTATGGCCGCAATGTCCTGAATAAGGTCACCACGGTCTGCCTTGTGGCGTCGGGGATAGAGGCTGGATCCACCAACATCACCATCCCCGAGGTGCTGGAAGGCACCTACACCAACGAGGCGGGGGACGAGGTTCCCTTCTCCATGGAGGTGGCCGGCATCAAGAAAAGCGCCTTCTACAACTGTGACAGCCTGGAGACCGCCACCATCCAGGGCTGCCCCATTCTGGACGGCGGCTTCTACCAGTGCGACTCCCTCCGGGAGCTGGACCTGTCTGAATGTACCGCCACCACCATCGACGATTTCAACTTTGCCTATGACTGTCCCAGCCTGGAGACTGTCACCCTGCCTGCCGGCCTTACCCGGTTGAGCAGCACTGCTTTCGGGCAATGCAGGAACCTCCGGGATGTTTACTTTTTGGGCTCTACCGCGCCTGCTGTGACCTCGTCCACCCTTCACAGTTCCTTCAATAATGCCGCCATCTTCCATGTGCCTTCGGGCGCCTCCGGCTATGACTATACCGGCACGGGCAGCTACCGGCACGTAGTAGACTACGGAAATAAAGATAACGTTCCCTACGGCATGGATTTCGAGATGGAGGTGGATGTCGAGGGCCAGGACACCACGGTGAAGGGCAATCGTGTCGATTTGGGCAGCGGGATCCAGAAGGATTTTGTGGACAGACAGAAAAAGGCGATCGTGACCATCACCAATACCGGCTCTGACGGACTTCGCCTTTCCGTGAGGAACAGCAATGTGAACGTTTTCGCATATAGCAGCAGTCGTACCGAATCTGCCACCCTCTTTCCCGGAGAGAAGGTCACCGTGGAGATCACCATTCACGACGGCTCGAACTATGAAGCGGGCACCCATACGGGCACGGTGGAGCTTACTCTGAAGGGCCAGGTCACCGAGGAGACAGTGACCGAAGCGATCGAGCTGACCTACACCGTCGACGGGGGGAACGGTCTGGAGGTATCCCCCACGGAGATCGACTTTGGGGACATCCCTGCGGATACCGCCTTTGAGGATATGCCCACCGCCACCGTCACAGTCACCAACAATCGGACACAAAAGGGCTATTTGCATTTGTATAGCACCGACATGAACGACTACAACAGAGTTTATGTTCAGTATGTGAAGGGGGATGGCAAGACCCCCATCTCCGGCGGGGAGAGCATCACCTTCACCATTCAGCTCACGCCCTGGGGGCTGCTGAATCTGCAAAACGGTAAGGAGACATACGCCTTCACGCTTTACGAAAGACCATGGAGCGCCGCCGGCAACGTACAGATTTCCAACGGAAGCGTTACCCTGAAGGCCAACCCGGTCCACTCCTCGGGGCTGTCCCTTTCCTCCAGCTCTCTGGACCTGGGGAAAACGGAGAGCGCCTACTATTCCGCGAACAGATACCTCAACACCAGCGTGAAATTGACCAATACGGGCACTCAGGATGTTGTCCTGACTCCTTCGACCCCTTCCAACTTTGCGGTCGCGGGCGCTTTCAGCCTGGCAGGGAGCTATACCCTGAAGGCGGGAGAAAGCGTCCCGGTCACTGTGATGCCCAAGGATGGCTTGAAGCCCGGCGTCTATGAGGAAACCGTCACCATCAGCGGCGGCGAGACCAAGGTCACCCTCCAGCTGAAGTTCACAGTGGGCGGCGGAAAGGAGACCATGGAGGTGAGCTCCTCCTACCTTGATTTTGGCCGTCTGACCGAGGGTTATGAGCAGCCCACTGCCCAGACCGTGACCGTGGAGAATACAGGCACCGAAACCATCACCCTCGTCCAGCCCACCGCCTGGAATTACGAGGTGGGCCGCCTCTCCCGCACCACCCTGGCCGCCGGTGAGACCGCCACCTTCACCCTCCGGCCCAAAGCGGGGCTGAAGGCGGGTGGCACTGGGGCCGGGAACTACAACGAGACCCTCACTCTCCGCACCTCCAAGGGCCTCAGCGAGAGCCTGGAGCTCTCCTTCACGGTGGAGCTGGTGGGGGCGCCGGGTACGGTGCCCTCCACCTGGGCCACCCACTTCGTGGACCAGGCCATCGAGCTGGGGATCCTGCCCCGGGAGCTCCAGTCGGCCTATGACCAGGCCACCACCCGGCAGGAGTTCTGCCTGCTGGCCGACAATCTCTACCTGGTGCTGATGGGGCACTACCCCAATACCGGCGACCCGGTGACCTTCACCGACACCTCTGATAAGTACGTGCTGGACATGGCCCGGGCCAAGGTAGTCTCGGGAGTGGGCGGGGGCCGGTTCGAGCCTGACCGCTCCCTGGAGCGGGAGGAGGCCGCTACCCTGCTGACCCAGTTTGCACTGGCGGTCAACAAGCCCCTGGCACTTTACAACGCCACCTTCTCGGACAACGGGGAGATCT
>CAJUEU010000039.1 GCA_910585735.1 uncultured Oscillospiraceae bacterium
ACGCCGCTGATGTAAGCATACCGCTGGTTGGTGATGATGCTCTCGGCGTCGTCGTCCAGTTCCTTCTCACAGTCGGCGATGTGCTCCTCCAGGTGGGCCCTCTCGTCAGAAGCCAGATTCAGCTCGGCCAACACCTTCCCGTCCCGCTCGAAGACCTTGATGGCGTACCAGCGGAGATACCGGGCGTCCACCTTGCCCTCAATGGACTCCTCGATGTGGGCCACCGCGTGCTCTACGCTGCCGGTGAACACATGGGGAAGCTCTCCCGCCTTCTTCTCCTGGGCCAGCTTAACGGCGGCCTGAGCCGCCTCCATACCGCCCTCGTTCTTCAGGGCGGACATGCTCACCACGGTACAGCCCAGGGCCTTGCCCAGCCTGTCAAGATCAATGGTGTCCCCGTTCTTCCGCACCAAGTCCATCATGTTTACCGCCACCACCACGGGGATGCCCAGCTCGATGAGTTGGGTGGTGAGGTACAGGTTCCGCTCGATGTTGGTACCGTCCACAATGTTCAGGATAGCGTCGGGCTGCTCCTTCACCAGATAGTTCCGGGCTACCACCTCCTCCAGAGTATAGGGGGACAGGGAGTAGATGCCGGGCAGGTCCTGGATGATGACGTCTTTCTGCCCCTTCAGCTTGCCCTCCTTCTTCTCCACAGTGACGCCGGGCCAGTTGCCCACGTACTGGGCAGAGCCGGTGAGGGCGTTGAACAAAGTGGTTTTCCCACAGTTGGGATTGCCCGCCAAGGCAATTTTCAGTTCCATTTGTTTTCTCTCCTTTCTTGGTTTTCAATCGTAGGGCGCGACATCCCTGACACGCCGCCCCCACGTCACGCCCTGCAAACGGTGCGTCTGGGAAACCGCACCCTACAAGGCATTTTGAATTAGCGGTAGCTAACTCATGGGCAAAATTTTTAGGCCAGCTCTATCATTTCCGCATCGGCTTTCCGAATGGAAAGCTCATAGCCCCGGACATTCAGCTCCATGGGGTCGCCCAGAGGGGCCACCTTGCGGACCAGGACCTGGGTACCCTTGGTGAGGCCCATGTCCATGATCCGTCGCTTCACGGCGCCCTCCCCGTGGAGCCTGGCCACAGTGACGGTCTCCCCCACCCTGGCGTCCTTCAATGTTTTCATAACGCTTCCTCCCTTTCTCAAAAAAGTATTCGGCTGGCCATGTTTCGGTCCAGCGCCACCCGGCTGTCCTTC
Organism: uncultured Oscillospiraceae bacterium; assembly: GCA_910585735.1. Taxonomy (GTDB): domain Bacteria; phylum Bacillota; class Clostridia; order Oscillospirales; family Oscillospiraceae; genus Vermiculatibacterium. Next base: position 1,208 of record CAJUEU010000039.1, read on the forward strand.
ACCTGAAGGATCAGGTTCCCGGCCAGCTCCGAGACCACCGTGACAGCGGCGTCCACCACAAACCCCAGTTCGGCCAGGTGCTGGCGCACCTCGTCCTTCCCGGTGATCCGCCGGATGACCACGGTCTCCCCCGGCTTTGCCATGGATAAAGGCATTGCGCTCCCTCCTTTTGTGCGGGTTGCCTGCTGCTAACCCACAGGCCGTTTTTTGGAGTTAGTCTTCACTAACTCCTTTGTTCGTCTCGTAGTTTACCACTGCTAACCGTCTTTGTCAAGAGGTTGTTGGAAAAATTTTTCAACCGCATCAACGTCCTGGGGCTGAAGCAAAAAGCTGTATCTCTTATCCCCCTTGTGTTGCTGGCCCGGGGTGCGGGCAATTTCACGGGCCACAGCTTGAAACCAAAAATGAACTATGCTATAATCAGAGCGATAAATTCATTGACTTTTGGGAGGGAAAAAATGAGAGCGCCATTTCAAATACTTGCCATCCCATATCAGATCATGGACGGTATTCCTCTTTACTGTGTATTTCACCGTGCGGATTTCGACCAGTGGCAATTTATTTCCGGCGGAGGCGAGGATGACGAAACCCCTCTTCAAGCCGCAATGCGTGAGATCCACGAAGAAGCGGGCATCCATGCCGACCATGTCATAGAACTGAAGTCTATGTGCTGTATTCCTACCGACATCTTTCCTGAAAAGTATCTGTGTCATTGGGCAGAGGATACCTATGTTGTGCCGGAATATTCTTTCGGATTTCCCTGTACGGAAGCCATCAAACTGTCCCACGAGCACACCGATTCTAGTTGGCTGACCTATGAGGAAGCCCGTTTGAAACTGAAATGGGACTCCAACCGAACCGCTCTTTATGAGCTTCATTGCAGATTGAAAAAACAGGAGCAATAAGAAAATCTTACCAAGGAGGGAGTTCCATGAAGATCCAGGAGTCTGCCGAGGATTATCTGGAGGCTATCCTGATCCTGAAACAAGAAAAAGGCGCGGTGCGCTCCATCGACGTGGCCCACTATCTGGGCTTCACCAAGCCCAGCGTCAGCCGGGCCATGAGCCTGCTGCGGCAAAACGGCTATGTGGTCATGGAGGCCGATGGCTCTCTGGAGCTTACCGGGACCGGGCTTGCCATTGCCGAGCCCATCTACGAGCGGCACTGTATGCTCACAGAGTGGCTCGTGGCCCTGGGGGTCTCTCCCGAGACCGCGGCCAGGGACGCCTGCCGCATGGAGCACAGCGTCAGCGACGAGACCTTCGCCAAAATGAAGGAGCACATCGCCGGGGAACAGTCCCGTAGGGGCTGACCCCACATCTCAACCAGTTCAAGGAGGCTTTTTGCATGCTGCTTGCAGACCTGTTCCTCACCTTCGCCAAAATGGGGGTCATGACCTTTGGCGGGGGCTACGCTATGCTCCCCATCCTCCAGCGGGAGGTGGTGGAGAAGAAAAAGTGGGCCACTGAGGAGGAGCTTTCCGACTACTTTGCCGTGGGCCAGTGTACCCCCGGTATCATCGCCGTAAACACAGCCACCTTCATCGGCTACAAGGAGGCGGGCATCCTGGGGGGTGTTCTGGCCACCTTTGGGGTGGTCTTTCCCTCCATCGTCATCATCGCCCTCATCGCCGCCTTCCTCTCCAACTTCGCCGATATCCCGGTGGTCCGGCACGCCCTGGGCGGCGTTAACGCCGCGGTGGTGGCCCTCATCGCTGCCAGCGTCATCAAGCTGGGCAAGTCCACCCTGAAAAATACCCCATCGATGCTCATTTATCTCTGTGCCCTGACCCTGGCCGCCGCCGGCAGCCTCCTGGCCCTCCCCGGTCTTGCCGGGCAGGTGCTGGATGTTGTCTCCTCCCCCGTGTTCCTGGTCCTTGGAGCCGGATGCGTAGGGTGGCTGGTGTTCCACAGGAAAGGCGGTGAAGGGAAATGATCCTGCTTCGCCTCTTTTTTGAGTTTGCCAAGGTGGGGCTTTTCTCGGTGGGGGGCGGCCTGGCCACCATCCCCTTTTTGAAGGAGATGGGGGAGAACACCGGCTGGTTCACCAACACCGACCTGACCACCATGATCGCGGTAAGCGAGTCTACCCCCGGCCCCATGGGAGTCAATATGGCCACCTACGTGGGCTTTCAGACCGCCGGTATCCCGGGGGCGGTGGTGGCCACCCTGGGGCTCATCTTCCCTTCCATCGTGGTCATTCTCATCATCGCCGGGTTCCTTCAGAAGTTCCGCCAGTCCCGGACGGTGGACGCCGTCTTTCAGGGGCTCCGCCCCGCCTCCACCGCCCTCATTACCTCGGCGGGGCTGGGGGTCGCAGTATCCGTATTTCTTGCCGTAGGCGGGACGGCCGAGCACACCTTCGCCCTCCGCTGGCCCCAGCTGGCCCTGGCCGCCGCCATCTTCCTTTGTTTACAGCACAAAAAGCTGAAAAAGCTCCACCCCATCGCGTTCATCGGCCTGGCCGCCCTGGTGGGGGTCGTGTTTCAGTTCTGACTTTTCCTTTCTTTCTTAGCTATTTCCCCCATGACAAAATTGCCCCCGGACAACCAATGTCCGGGGGTATCTTTTTCCATTCAGTTCAGCAGATCCGGCCCGGGAAGGTCCACCTGCCGCTTGCGGTCGGAGGAGACCGTCAGCTTGCCCAGCAGGGCCTCCCGGTCCCCGGCCGCAATGGTCTCCCGGTAGGACTGAAGGTGACCGATGAGCTCGTCCAGGCAGTCCACCAGGGCGGGGGAATTGAGGGAGAAAAGCTGGGTCCAAAGCTTGGCGTCCAGGGCGGCCACCCGGGTGCACCCCCGGAAGGAGGAGCCCTCGTAACCCTTGCAGGCGAAGAGCTCCGGGTCGTCACAGACGCTCACCGCGATCACGTGCATCATCTGGGAGGTGTAGGCCAGGATCTGGTCGTGGCGCTCGGGGGTGGTTTTCACCATGTCCCGGCAGCCAATGTATTCGGCCAGGGACTCCATCAGGGCCACATGCTCCCGGGCGCTATCCTTCCGGGGGGTGAGGATCAGGTGGGAGCCCTGAAACATCTCGGGGAAAGCGTGCTCCACCCCGGAAAATTCCGTGCCCGCCATGGGGTGGCAGCCGATAAAGTCCACCCCCTGGGGCAGCACCTCCGCCCCTTTCATAATGGCGGTCTTGACGCCGCAAACGTCGGTGACCAGGCTCCCCGGCTTGAAGTGGTCCCGGTGCTCGGACAGAAAGGCCACGATGCCGTCCGGGTCCATGCACAGCATGGTCACATCGGCCTGGGGCAGCACCGAAGCCAGGTCCAGGGTGGCCTTGTCTCCCACGCCGTGAGAATTGGCGTAGTCCACCGTGGCCTGCCGCCGGGCCACGCCGATGATCTCAAAATCTTGAAACCCCTTGAGGGCCATAGCCATGGAACCGCCGATCAACCCCAGGCCCACAATGACAAATTTTTTCATATCCTACACCTCCCGCCCCACGCAGGCGGCGATCTGCCCCACCTTGACCATCAGGGTCCCGAACTGGTCGGGGGTGATGGACTGCTGGCCGTCGCAGAGGGCGCGGACCGGGTCGTTGTGGACCTCGATGATGAGGCCGTCCGCTCCGGCGGCGATGGCCGCCAGGCTCAAACGCTCCACCATCCAGGCCTGGCCGCTGGCGTGGGAGGGGTCCACCACCACGGGCAGATGGCTCTGCTTCTTCACCGCCAGCACGGCGCTGAGGTCCAGGGTATTCCGGGTGAAGCTCTCAAAGGTCCGCACCCCCCGCTCGCAGAGGATTACCCGCTCGTTGCCCCCAGCCAGAATGTATTCCGCCGACATAAGCCATTCTTCGATGGTGGCCGAGAGCCCCCGTTTTAGGAGGATGGGCTTGTCCACCTTGCCCAGCCGCTTGAGAAGATCAAAGTTCTGCATGTTCCGGGCCCCCACCTGAATGACGTCCACGTGCTCGGCAAAGTAGCCGATGTCGTCGGTGCTCATCAGCTCAGTGACCACGGGAAGGCCGGTGTGGACCCGGGCCTTCTCCAGCAGGTCCAGCCCGGCGTACCCCATGCCCTGGAAGGCGTAGGGAGAGGTCCGGGGCTTGAAGGCGCCCCCCCGGAGGGCCTGGGCCCCGGCGTCTTTCACGCTCTGGGCCACCCCGGTGATCTGCGCCTCGCTCTCCACCGAGCAGGGCCCCGCCACCACCAGCAGCTTTTTCCCACCCACGGTCATCCCGGGGGCGATCTCCACCACGCTGTCGTCAGGGTGGTACTTTCGGTTGGCCTTCTTGTAGGGCTCGCTGACCCGCATGACCCGCTCCACCCCGGGGAGGGCCTCCATCTTCTCCATGTCGATGCCGGCGGCGTTGCCCTCGGCCCCCAGGATGGTGGTCTCGGAGCCACGGGAGATCATCACGTTGACCCCGCTCTTCTCCATCTCCTGAATGGCCCGGTCCAGTTCCTTTCGGGTGTGACCCGGCTTCATGATAATGACCATACGGCTTCACTCCCTTACAAAATGAAAACGCGGCCGCCCGTTGTGGGCTGCCGCGTCGCTCGTTCAGACGGCAGGGCCGCAAGGGCATCACAACAAGCCGCTATCATAATAGCGGTAATAGAAGCAATACCCTTTCCGGCTCAGATCCAGCATGGAATGCCCCGCCTTTCCGTCAGTCTCTTACAGGTTTTACTTTAACACATTTTGGTGTGATAGTCAAGAGGGAATTTTCCCTTCTGAAATCCATAAGCCTCCGCGCGGATATTTTTCTAATCTTTTAGCATAGCAATTTTCTTCAAAAAATTATAGAGGAATACTTACTCAATTTTTGCTTTTTCCGGCACAAATATCAATACGGTTTTCCACATTGTAATTTGAACTTTTTTCTGCTAATCTTGAAGCATATTCCATAAAGGGGGAACTTTTATGCTTCAACCATGCCAATTTCAGCTTGAGGATTTCATGGACCTTTCCGCCTCGCCCACCCGGGCCGCCACCTTTCGGATCTCCGTCACAAAAAACGACCGGCTTGCACTCAACAGCGCTTTCCACGCCCATCTGAAGAACGCCTCCGCATTTCGCCTGCGGGTCAGCCCAGACGGCTACACTCTGCTTTTGGACACTGGAGGCCCCTTCAACCTCTTCCTCACAGATAAGGGAGTACAAACCAGACACGACCTGGGAGAACTGCTGCGGGATCTCCTTCCCCGCCTCCTTCCGGGCAGAGTGGTACGAACCGTGGGAATGCTGGATGTGCCAATATGAGGGGCTGCGCAAGCCGCCGACCGAACTGAAGCCGCCCCGCACCCCGGGCCGCAAACGGAAGGGGGCTGACCATGGCAGGCAAAAGCCAGCTTTCCGACACGGAGCGGTGCTGGGTGGAGGCCCTGACCGAGGATCTTTGTCGCGCCGCCTCTGTGGACAACAAGGAGGAAGCCTACCGCCAGGTGAGCTGGGTGGCCTTTCTGAGCTGCTTCCGCTCCTGGCATGGCGCTTACGGAGACGCTTTCTGGGACCGGGCGGCCCAGGAGATGGATCTGGCTATCCGAACGGAAAAGTCCGGCAGAGGCAAGATTCGGATCCGGGAACTCTCCCTGAATAAGCCCGTCTCCCCGGAGAGCGAGATCCCCTATCTGGACTATCTGCCCGGCGCCTTCGGGGACTGCTCCAACCGGGTGGCCTTCTATGACTTTCTGGAACGGCTGCCTCTGGCCCAGAGTCAGCTCTCCTCCAGCGTTCTGCGGGGATATTCTCCGGCTGAGATCTGCTTCCACTACCAGTGGACCTCGGAAGAATATCTCGCCCATCTGGAGGGATTACAGGAGGCCTTGCTCCGCTACGAGGCCATCTGAGAAAGCAGCATAAGGGCGGCGGGGAATATTCCCCGCCGCCCTGCCTGTTTTTTAATCCAGATCCTCGCCGTTGGAGGCGATGACTTTTTTGTACCAGTAGAAGCTGTCCTTGCGGTAGCGGTCAAAGGTGCCGTTACCCTCGTCGTCGGCATCCACATAGACGAAGCCGTAGCGCTTGGACATTTCGCCGGTGGAGGCGCTGATAATATCCATAGGTCCCCACATCAAGTAGGCGATACAGTCAGAACCGTCTGCAACGGCATCCTTCACAGCCTGAATGTGTTGCCGAAGGTACTCTATTCGGTAACCATCATGGATGCTGTGGTCAGTTTCCAGTGTGTCCTCTGCACCAAGGCCGTTCTCCACCACCATCACAGGAACCTGATATTTATTATAGATCTTGTTAATGGTATAGCGAAGCCCTTGGGGGTCGATCTGCCACCCCCACGCACTCGCCTGTAAATAGGGATTCTTTACTCCACCCAAAAGGTTCCCCGCAGTCAGTTCTACATCCTTCTGTGCCGATGCGCAATTAGACATGTAGTAAGAGAAAGCGATGCAATCGCAGGTCCCTTTCTTCAACTCACGAAGATCCGCCTGGCCTATGTCAATCTCCACATTCCGGTCTTTACAATATTTATGGAAATATGCCGGGATCCTGCCTCGGATCGCAATGTCCAGAACGGTGTCATTGATCAGCAAGTCATGGGCCTGGGTCTTAATCACATCCTTCGGATCAGGGGTCAGCGGATACATGGTAATGTGGGAGATCATAACCGCAAAACGAAAATCAGAGTTGATCTTTTTCCCTTCCCTGACTACTCTCGCCATGGCCAACACTTGGTGATACATTCCCTGTAGTTTCATCACGTCATTTTCATACGTATTTTCTGGAATGCGGGTATGGCAGTCACCACAACGATAGGCCCCTTGAACAATGCCGCCGGCGATGATCATGCCGTTCATCTCGTTGAAGGGGATCCAATATTTCACCTCGCTCTTATACTCCTGCATGACAGTTAGGCAATAATTAAGGTAGACATCAATCATCTTCCGGTTGGTCCAGCCGTTGTACTTGTCCACCAGGGCCATGGGGGTCTCACAGTGAGAGAGGGTCACCAAAGGCTCAATGTGATGCTTTTTCAGTTCGGCAAACACATTGTGGTAAAATTGAAGTCCTTTTGCGTTAGGTGTTGGGTCGTCCCCATTCGGAAAAATCCGGGACCAGTTGATGGAAATGCGGAGCATCGTAAAGCCCATCTCTCCAAATAGAGCGATGTCTTCTTTATAGCGGTGGTAAAAATCCACGCCATGGTGGGAAGGATAACAGATTCCTTCCAAAATCTGATCGTCCCACAGGCGGGGCTCACCCCGGCTCCCCTTTCGCATTACATCAGCAGTACTGAGTCCTTTCCCATCTTCGGTATAGGCACCCTCACACTGGTTGGCGGCCAAAGCGCCGCCCCAATAAAAACGGCGGTCAGGCATGAATCAGCCCTCCATCTCGGCCGGATCGTCCTTGTACATAATAAAGCTCAAAGCCACAGTTACCACTGTGCCGATACCGAGGCCGATGGCCATGTGGACCAGATTCATGGGGTTGTCGCTCACATAGGCCACGATTCCCAATATGCTGCCCGTAGAAAGCGAGTACATACCCACATGCATAAGGCCAGCGTACAGACCGCCCACAGCGCTGCCGATCATGGAGGCGATCATGGGCGTCTTGTACTTCAGGTTGATGGCGTACATGGCGGGCTCGGTCACGCCACCGATATAGGCGGTAATACCGCTGGACAGAGCAGTGGATCGGACTGAGCTGTTCTTGCTCTTCAACGCTACGCCAAGGCAGGCAGCACCCTGGTTCATGTTGGCAATGAAGCTAGCGGGGGAATAGAACGCCTCATACCCCAGAGAGGACAGGGACTGGAGCAGATAAGGGGTAAAGGCGGTGTGCATACCGGTCATGACCAGGATCGGACGAATGGCGGCCAAAAGGGCAACGCCCACAAAGCCGATGGTCTCGTAGAGCCAAATCACAGCTTTGGACAGGTAAATGCCAATATAGCTGCCCAGAGGGCCAAGGACCACGAAGTTCAGGGGGGTCATGATCAAAATAACACCCAAGGGAACCACAATGGAAGACACCATCTGTGGAACATACTTTTTCAGGACCTTCTCAATTTGGCTCATCACAAAGACAATGATAATGGTGGAGAAGAAAGAGTTGGCATAGGAGGCGTTATAGATGGGCAGGCCAAAAATAGTCATAGCCTCGCCAGCGCCCACTTTTGCGATAAAGGTCGGGCTCAGGAGCATAGCACCCATCAGCATACCAAGAGCCGGGTTGCCGCCGAATTTTTTGGCGGCGGTGGAGCCCACATAAACAGGCATGAAATAGAAGCCGGCATCTGCCACAAAACTGAGCACAGCGTATGTGGAGCCGGTATTGTCCAGAATATGGAGCATGGAGAGGATAATCAGCACAGCCTTCAACAGGCCCACACCCAGCATGATGGGAAGAACCGGGACAATACAGCCGGTAATGGCATCAATAAGGGTCATGAAGGTAAATTTCTTTTTCGCACCGTTATCCAGATTTTCGTTGACGGCTTCCTGTTTGGCAATATCCGCTACTGTACACACAACATCATAAACCTTGGCCACATCCTGCCCGATGATGACCTGGAACTGGTCGCCCACCACCTGAGCGTCCAGAACCCCGGGGATCTTTTTGATCTCCTCGGTCTCGATCAGGCTCATATCCTTCACATTAAAGCGCAGGCGGGTGATGCAGTGGAAGCACAGCGAGATATTATCCTTCCCTCCCACCTTTTCGATGATCTCGGCGGCCATCTGGTCGTAATTTTTCTTTGCCACAGGTGTTTCCTCCCTTTTGCCGCTGACGCGGCTAATTTTATCTATATTCTCTGCCCCGCCGGCGCCAGCCGGGCCGGGAATATACGAAAATAAAAACCCGGAGGCATAAGAGCCCCCTGCCTCCGCAGGCCGGCCCTTATTCCTCCGAGGTGATGCCCTTGCGGTTACATTCCTCACGGGAACACAGACGTGTGATGTGCATATTCAGGTAAAGCAGCTCTTCCCGGTTCAGCTTGTAGCAGAACTTTCGGGTGATATAGTCGCTGATTTGATTGGCGCACTCGGCCCCCCGGGGGGAATCCAGCTTCAGTTCCTCGTAGAGCTGGACAAAATCCTCTCCCCCCTGATTGCCCTCGTGGACGCGGAGCATCAGATACTGCATGTGGCTGATGTACCGGGCGTAATCCCCGGAGGAGCGGTCGATGGGGAAGCCGTACTTCCGCTCGATAATGGCGGTCATCTCCTCGATCTCCCCATCCCAGCTCTTTCGCTGCCGGGCATGCTCGGTGTCCAGCTCGGCGTTGAGGATATTCATTCCGATGCCCACGATCTCGCTGTTGAGGAGCCGGAGGCGGAAGGTCTCGTAGACCAGGCGCAGGGTCTCTTTCCCCAGCTCGAACTCCACGGGGTACATCTGCTCGAAGTCATAGAACAGAGGTGCCTGAACGATGTAATTCTTCCGATAGCGCTCCACGCAGAAATCAATGTGGTCGGCCAGGGTCACCAGCAGGTTCGGGTTAATGATCCCCTGGGTCCTTTTCCGGGCCAGATCCACCACTTTAGCGGCGATCTCCAGAGACTGCTCGGAGATGGCGGAAAACATCCCCATATAGCGGTTTTCGATCTGGTAGTAGGTCTTTTCCACCGCGCTCAGGTCGGTAAGCTCGTAGGGGATCTCCCGGAACCCGACCCCCTTGCCGAAGACCACCACCTCGTTGCCCCGTCCGTCCAGGGCAAGTACGATATTGTTGTTGAATCTGCGAACGACCCGCATCCCAGACCCTCCTCCCAGGCAACGGTTTTTCCAGGCAAAGAAAAAACTCTTCAAGGCATACCACACCCATTCAGGTGATGCCTCAAAGAGTAACATTCCATGTGCATACTATACAATACCTTTTCTGCTTTGTCAACCTCTTTTTTGTGTTTTTCTTGAAATTTCCTGCTGATATGATAGAATAAGGCTATCAAACCGCAAGGAGGACTTTCCCATGAATTACCGAAAGCTGGGCAGGACCGGGCTGATGGTCAGTGAGATCGGCCTGGGGGGCGAGTGGCTGGAGCGTCATACCACCGAGGAGTGCAAGGCGGTCATCGACTGCTGTGAGGAACAGGGCATCAACATCCTGGACTGCTGGATGAGCGAGCCCAACGTCCGAAGCAACATCGGCAAGGCCATTGCCGGGAAACGGGAAAAGTGGATCATCCAGGGCCACATCGGCTCCACCTGGCAAAAGGGCCAGTACGTCCGCACCCGGGACCTTGCCCAGGTGAAGCCCGCCTTCGAGGATCTGCTCCAACGTCTGGGCACCGACTACATCGACCTGGGCATGATCCACTTTGTGGACAAGGAGGAGGACTGGGAGTTGGCCTTTCACGGCCCCTTCCTCGACTATGTGAAGGAACTGAAGGCGGCGGGCACCATCCGCCACATCGGCATGTCCACCCACAACCCGGCCATGGCCAAAAAGGCCGCCGAGAGCGGCATCGTGGAGATGATCCTCTTCAGCGTGAACCCCGCCTTTGACATGATGCCCCCCAACGACGATCTGGACAACTATTTCGCCTTTGACGCATACGGGGACGGCCTTGGGGGCATCGACCCCCAGCGTTCCGAGGTCTATCAGGTCTGTGAGGGCAACGGCGTGGGCATCACGGTCATGAAAGGCTACGCCGGAGGGCGGCTCTTCCAGGCCGAGACCTCCCCCTTTGGGGTGGCTCTGACCCCCGTCCAATGCCTCCACTACGCCCTGACCCGGCCCGCCGTTTGCAGCGTCATGGTGGGCTATGACACCCCGGAGCAGGTGATGGAGGCCGTCCACTACGAGACGGCCACAATGGAAGAGAAGGACTACGCCACTGTTTTGGCCGGAGCCCCCCGCCACGCCTACATGGGCCAATGTACCTACTGCGGCCACTGCAAGCCCTGCCCGGTGGACATTGACATCGCCATGGTGAACAAGTACTACGACCTTGCCACCATGCAGCAATCGGTCCCCGGTTCGGTGAAGGACCACTACCGGCAGATGAAGGTCACCGCCAAGGACTGTATCGGCTGCCGCAGCTGCGAGAGCCGCTGCCCTTTCGGGGTAAAAATCACCCAACGGATGGCGAAAACAGCTGCACTGCTGGATCGTTTACCCCTTCCGCAAAAAAGAGCGTGACGCAAATTGCGTCACGCTCTTTTTATACACTCAAAAGCCGGGGTAAAAGCTGAAATCAAGCAATGGTAGAGAGCAGAGGCTCCCCGATCTTGACAGCCTCGTGGACAAGCTCCACCACGTCGGTGAACTCATCGGCGTTGGTCACCAGCACGGGGGTGTCCATCACAAAACCCTTAGCCTTCATCCCCTCCAGGTCAAAGGTGATGAGCTTCTGGCCCTTCTTTACGGTATCCCCCTGCTTGACGTGGGCGGTGAAGCCCTCCCCCTCCAGGCGGACGGTGTTCATGCCGATGTGGATAAGAACGGTGCAGCCGGACTCCGAGGTAACGCCGATGGCGTGGCCGGTGCGGAACAGATTCTCCACCACCCCGTCAAAGGGGGCGCAAACCATACCCTCGCCGGGAGCGATGACCACGCCCTTGCCCAGCACCTCGGTGGCAAAGGCCTCGTCCTCACACTCACTGAGGGGCTTCACCTCGCCAGACACGGGAGCGAAAACTGTAATATTTTTGACGGCCTTCTCATTCTTCGCGGCCTGCGCTTCCATCTTTTTGACAGCCTTTTCAGGAATGACATTCGCCGTCTCAGTTCCGTCCTCATCCTTATACAGGAACCAGGCCACCGCAAAGGAGAACACAAAGCCCGCCACAGTGGCGATGATGGCGCCGATGATGCTGTTGGGGTTCTCCTGGCTGACCATGCCCAGAAGGTAGAAAACGCCGATACCGGTATATCTGTAAAGCATAGTTCCAAAGATGGCTACAATTCCACCACTGATGGCACCGCCGATACAGGAGATCACGAACATTTTCATTCGGGGCAGGGTAATGCCGTAGATGGCGGGCTCGGTGACGCCGAAGATGCCCGAGAAGAAGGCAGGCAGGGCCACATCCTTCAGCTTCCTGTCCTTGGTCTTGAGATAGATGGCCAGCACCACGCCGATCTGAGCAAAGCTCACCAGCGCCGTATAGGCCATCAGCGGGGAGGGGATCCCCTGCATCAGATCCATAAAGGCAAACATGACCAGCATATTGTGAACGCCGAAGAGGACCAGCACCTGCCACAATCCGCCCACCACAATACCGGCGAAGAGGGGCGAGATCTCAAAGATTCCGTTGATCACCGTGCTGATCAGTACGCTGAGCTGTTTGGCAACGGGTCCTACCAGGACAAAGCTGATGGGGACGATGACCGCCAGGGTAACAGCGGGAGTCAGGAAGCTGCGGACCGCGCCGGGAAGGATCTTGTTCAGCGCCTTATAGAGGGGCGCCGCCAGACAGACGGCGAAAATCACCGGCAGGAAGCTGGAAGTATATGAGGTGTTGACCACATGGCCAAACACATTGATATCCACGTTCTGAATGGAAGGATAGATCATGGCCGCGCCGATGATCGCGCCCAGATAGGGGTCGATCTCCATTTTTTTTGCCACGTTGAAGCCCAGGATCACGGGCAGGAAGTAGAAGAAGGCGTCGGCCGTGGCGCTCACCAGGGTGTAAAGGCCATCGGTGGCAGGGACCCCCGCCATGGAGACAAGAGCCAAAACGCCCTTCAGAATACCGGCGGCGCACAGCACATTCAGAGCGGGCCGCATACCGCCCGCAATGATGCCCATGGCCCGCTGGAAAATGTTCTGCTTCTTTTTCACGCCTCCGGCCCCTTCGGCCATACCGGCGTCATTGGCCTGGAGCCCCAGCTCCTTGCAGACATCCAGATAGACCTCATGGACATGCTCGCCGATGACCACCATATACTCGCCGCCGCCCCGGACCACAGAAATGACGCCCTCCCGTTTTTTCAGGTAGTCGGTATCAGCCCTTTTCTCATCATGAAGAATAAACCGCAGCCGGGTAATGCAGTGGCGCAGGCTGGACACGTTCTCCTTACCGCCTACGTGGGCGACAATGTCTTTTGCTAACTCAGTGTACTTTCCCATTTGTTTTTCCCTCCAGTTTTGAAAAATAATAACAGATTTTGCTTCCTTTGAAACGGAAGGTCAAGCCAACTGGGAGCGCAAGCTCCCATTGTCACCATCCTGCTCCTTTTCAAAAGCTGGATCCTACCAGCCCGCGGCTTTTTCTCTTTCTCTCCTTCCCTGCCGGTCTGGGCTCTTGCAGACCGCTCCTGCGGCCAAATCAAGCAAACTTAAATATCATCATCCTCTTCCACCGAAAGAGAGGTCACGGAAGAGTCTGCGGCTCGGTTGGCCTTGCTCACCACCAGACGGATATGGATGGTCAGGTACATCAGCTCCTCCACCGTGAGCTCATAAAGATACTGCTTTTTCAGGAACTCCCCCACCTTCTGGGCGCAGCGGAAGGGCTCCTTATATTTGGCAAAGACGATATCGGCCAGGTCCTCACTGGAGGCCTCCACATACTGCTCCCCCCGGAGCACCCGGCGGGCAAAGAACTTCAGGTGGGTGATAAAACGGTAGTAGTAGCTGGAACTGGTATCGAACTCCATGGCGAAGCTCCGCCCCACAATATTGAGCACATCCTGAATGATCCGGGTGATGCGGAAGGTCTCGTCGATCGTGGAGTCCTCGGCCTCGCTGTTGACGATGTGCATGGCTAAAAAGGCAGTCTCGGCCTCGGGAAGTCGCACCCCAAAAGTCTCCTCCACCATATCCATCGCCAGAAGAGCCGCCTCAAACTCTTTTTCATAGAATTGCTTGATCTCCCAGGTCAGGCCGTTGACGATAGGGGTGCCCTCCTGAAAGCGCTGGAGGGTATAGTAGAGATGATCGGCCAAAGAGATGACCAAACTGTCCCCCAGCTTCTGGTTCAGGGTGATCCGAGCCATGTGCACAATGCGGTCAGAGAGCTCTACATACTCCATGGGAAGTTCGGCAAGCAGCTTTTCCAGCTGGGCGGACACCTTACCATCGGCGGCCGGGGTATAGGTCTTCTCCACCAGAGTCGGGTCCAGATCGTCCCCTACCCGCTTTTTAAACCCGATACCCTTGCCGCAAACGATCTTTTCCCGCTTTTTCTCGTCCAGGACCACCAGGGCGTTGTTGGTCAGTATCCGCTCGATCCGCACGTGGATCACCTCCCAGGCAAAAATAAAGACCCATTTACACGCACTGCAACCGTGCGGTAAACAGGTCAAGCTCGCAGAACCCGCGATCACCATCCTTGTTTATCTATGTACAAAATAGCACAACATCTATAGAATTTCAACCCTTTTCCGTTTCTCAAACTTATTTTGGGCGTTTTCTACAATTTTTTGTGCTCATTTTTGTGCAAGGTGACTATATCCCAAAGAAAAGCCGCACCGACCAGGCGGCGGCCAGGAAGGCGGTCACATCCGCGCAGAGGGCGGCGGGCAAGGCATGGCGGGTCTTTTTGATCCCCGCCGCGCCGAAGTAGACCGCAATGGTGTAGAAGGTGGTTTCGGTAGACCCCAGCATCACCGCCGCCGTGCGTCCAATGAGGGAGTCGGGGCCGTAGGTGGAAATCAGCTCACTGCCCACCCCCAGAGCGGCGTTGCCGCTCACCGGCCGGACCAGAAGGAGGCCAATGGTCTCAGGCGGCACCCCCACCCTTGTGAGAAGGGGGGCCAGAAGGGTCCCCAGGGCCTCCAGCAGGCCCGAGGCCCGAAGCATATAGACCGCCGTCAAAAGCCCGATCATGGCGGGGACGATCTTCACCATGACCCCCAGGCCCTCCCCCGCCCCCTGGCAGAGGGCGCCGTACACGTCCACCCGGCGGGTCATGGCGTAGAGGGCCACGGCGGCCATGATGAGCGGCACCAGCATCTGAAACAGCAGGGTCATTTCTTTCTCCTCCCCATCCGGCTCATAAATTTTGCCGCCAACACACCCACGCAGAGAGCCACCGCCGAGGTGAGCCACACGGCGGGCAGAATATCGAAGGGGGTCTGACACCCCGCCGAGAGCCGCACTGCGGCCACAGTGGTGGGGATAAGCTGGATGGAGGCTGTGTTGCACACCACCAGCATGCAGAGGCTGTCCGAGGCCACCCCGGGCTTTTTTGCCGCCATGCGCCGGGCCGCCCGGATCCCCAGGGGGGTGGCGGCATTCCCCAGCCCCAGCAGATTGGCCGACACATTGGCCGAAATATCGTCCATGGTCTCCTTGTCCCGCTTGCAGTCCGGGTAGAGCCGGCAGAGCACAGGCCGCAGCAGCCGGGAGAGCTTTTCGGCCACCCCGGCGCGTTTCATTACCTCCATGACTCCCATCCACAGGCAGGTCACCCCCGCCATGGTGAGGCAGAGCTCCACCCCGGCGGCAGCCCCCTCCATGCAGGCCGCCGCCACAGCGGGGCCATTGCCCGCCCAGAACCCGTACAGCACCGAAGCCGCCACCATCCCTGTCCAGATCACCGACATTGCCATCTTGTCCACGCCCCTTTTGTCCCACTCTATGCGGACTCCGGGCAGGGTATGTCCCTCCTCCAAAAATCAGGCTCCATCGTCAAAATTCGATGGACTTTTCCTTTCGTTTTCCATTTTTACAAATATTTCCCATTTCTTCTTGACATTTCCTGTAATTGTATTATAATGGAAACAGTAACAGCATATGGAAAAAACGGAAAATGCTGAGAAAAGGAGAAATGGACATGAAATCCACCGGAATTGTCAGAAAGGTAGATGAACTGGGTCGAATCGTCCTTCCCATTGAGCTGCGCCGCACTCTGAACATCGACGAGCGCGACTCTCTGGAGATCTATGTGGACGGAAACTCGGTCATTCTGCGCAAGTACCAGCCCTCCTGCGTCTTTTGCGACGACGCCACCGACGTGCTCTCCTACAAGGGCAAGAACATCTGCCGGAAGTGCCTGGAGGAACTGGAGAAGCTGTAAGTCCTGCCGAATATGGAAAAGCCGGAGGTCTCCCTCCGGCTTTTTCTTTGCTTAATTGTTAGGATCGTAGGGCTTGTTGGGCTCGATGTACACGCCATCCGCCGCGGTCCAGCCCACGTTGAAGTCCAGGGCGATGCCCAGGTCCCGGAGCTTGAAGTAGTTGGAGCCGTCGATCTTGTAGACCGTGAGCTCGGCCTTTTTCCCGTCAATGTAGATGACATCGTTGCTGGGCTCGGCAGTCCCGGCGGCGGGGGCCAGGCCGGAAAGCTCGGAACCATTGGGGGTGTATGGCTTTCCGGTGGTGAGGGTCACCGAATTGGTGGCCGCGTCATAGCCCACCTCCACCTGGCGGGAGGAGCCGCTGAGCAGAATGGCCACGTCCCGGATGCGGAAGTAGTTGGCCCCGTCGATCTTGTAGACCGTGGCCTTCTGGACCACCCCGTTCACCTTCAGGGTGTCGTTGGTGGGGATGGCGGTGTAGGAGGCGGGCCTGGGTCCGGCGCTGTTATAATGGATGGTGGTGTGGGGCATATCTTTGCCATCCCCCTGAA
>CAJUEU010000040.1 GCA_910585735.1 uncultured Oscillospiraceae bacterium
GTTTAGCAAGCGCTGATTTTGCTTCATCAAGGTACCACTCCTTCGGGAGTGGTACCTTTTTTTAATATAAATTTACCGTAAAGTGGAAAAAGAGGGTGGATTTTACAAAAAAGAGGGAGTATAATGAATTTGTATACAGGCTTTCAGAAGAAAAGCCAAAAAAACGGGAGGTAATCTGTATGAAGAAACGACTGTTGGCGTTACTGATCTCCGCGGCTCTGTACCTTGGAATGCTCCCGACTGTGGCCCTGGCGGCGGAAGAGGTTCGGGAGACCGGCTTCTTTACCGAGCAGACACACACCGAGTTGAACTTTGAGGACCTGAAGTATATCCCCGCCGATGAGGAGGCCATCCGGGCCTTGATGGAGGAGACCCGGGCTCTCATGGAGGACCCGAAAAACATGGAGGCTGTGGGTCAGAACTATGACGTCATGCTGGACCAGCTTTTCCAAATGGTCAGCATGTACCGGCTGCTGGAGGTCAAGACCCGCCAGAACGTGACCGACACCGAGCTTGCCCTGGAGAAGGAGCGGCTGGTGGGCAACTATTCCGCCCTGGCCGACGAGGCCAGCCAGTTGATCCGGGATATCCTTTTCTCTCCCTGCGCCGCCGCGTTGGACTCCCGGCTTACTGAGGAGGATATCGAATATTATAAGGAATATGAGGACAAAACCGAGGAGGAGCTGGCTTTTTCCTCCGAGGAGGTGGAGCAGACCAACGAGTATCAGCTCATGGCCTTCCAGCCCATTACCGTGGAGTATGAGGGAAAGACCTGGGATGAGGACAGTATCTACAATGCCGCCCTGGCCGGTGAGGTGGATCCTATCACCTACTATGAGGTCAGCAACCAGCTCGCCCGGCTGAAGAACCAGACCCTGGGGGAGTATTACATCCAGATGGTGGAGTTCCACAAGTCTATGGCCGAGTTTTACGGCTATGACAATTATGGGGACTACGCCTACGAGAATCTTTATGAGCGGGATTATACCCAGGCGGAGATCCGTTCCTTCCACGCCGCCGTGAAGACGTATATCGTTCCCGTTTTGGCCTTGGTGGAAGAGCTCTACTACAATGACCTTGACGACGGAACCCTGAGCGAGGATGTGGTTTACGCCGACTATACCGGGGATGTGGCTCTGGACATGATGGAGCCCTACCTGAAGAAAATGTCCAGTGAGCTGGTGGAGAGCTTTACCTACATGCGGGAGCATGGCTTCTATGACACCGGCTACAGCGAGACCAAGAGCCAGGGTGGCTTTACCACTGCGCTGGATTACTGGGGCGCGCCCTTCTTCTATAACTGCCCCAACGGGAACCTGTACGATTTCAATACCGCCGTTCACGAGTTTGGCCATTACAACGATATGTTTTGGCAGCCCATGGACATGGAGAGCGAGAGCAAGAACATCGATATCTCCGAGGTCCATTCCCAGGGTATGGAGCTGCTGTTCTCCCACTGGTATCCCGAGCTCTTTGGGGAGGCCGCCGAGGGGGTGGAGCACTTTATGCTTTACCAGCTGCTGAGCAGCGTCGTGGAGGGCTGCCTCTACGGCGAGCTGGAGCAGTATGTGTATGCCACTGACAACGTGACCCTCAGCCAGATCAACCGGGAGTACCGCCGCCTGTGCGGCGAGTACGGTATGGTGGAGCCCGGAGACCCGCGCCGAGCTGTATAGCTGGGTGGATGTGCCCCATCTGTTTGTCCAGCCCTGCTACTATATCAGCTACGCGGTGTCCGCCGCCGGCGCCTTTTCCTTCTGGCTGGAGGCCCAGACCGAGGACTACTACACCGCCCTGGACAACTATCTGACCTTCACCGCCCTTCCCGCCTCCTCCGGCTTTTCTGAGAGCTTTGAGGCTGTGGGGCTGGAGAAGCCCTATTCCTACCAGTATGTAAAGGAGCTGGGCCAGGCGCTGCTACGGAGCCTGCTGGGCCTGGACGAGATGCTCGACTACGAGGTGATGGTCCAGCTCAACGGGGAATTCCTGACCTTTGACGACGCCAAGCCTCAGATCCGGGGGGACCGTACCTTCCTGCCCCTTCGGGCGGTGCTGGAGGCCATGGGCGCTGAGCTGGAATGGGACGAGGCCACCTATCAGGTGAAGGCCACCCGGGGCGACACCGTTGTGACCCTGAAAATCGGGGAGAATGTTATGACCGTTACCCAGGGGGAGACCACCGACCAGGTGGAGATGGATGTGGCCCCCTATATCGTCCCTGAGACCGGGCGCACCTATGTGCCTGTCCGCTTTGTGGCCGAGGCGCTTGGCTGCAGTGTGGGCTGGGATGAGCTGTACCGTACCGCCATCATTGCGGACACCGCCGCCATGCTGGAGCAGGCCATGGAGGGCAAGGAGTTCACCAACCTGGAGAAGCTGGCCCAGTTTGTGAAGAGCCAGCAGGACAGCCGCAGGGAGGGGGTCTGGGACACCACGGGCACCCTGGAGGGCGGCATGACCCTCGGCGGTATATTCCAGGTGCCTGTGAGCGGCGGCCTGGACGCTACCGTGGCCGACCAGACCAAGCTGGACATGGACCTGAACATAAAGGCGGACCTGACCCAACTGATGGCCCTGTCCGCTATGGGAGGTTCTGTTCCCGATGCTGAGACCCAGGAGCTTTTCAAGGCGTTGGCCAAGGAGGGCGTCACCCTGAGCTACCGTGCCGACCTGGAGGCGGGAAAGATCTACTTCACCATGGCCGGCGGTGTGCTGGAGAGCGCCGGAATGCCGGAGAACACCTGGTTCTCCATGGATATGAAAACTCTGCTTGCGGAGAGCGGCCTGGATTACGCCCAGCTGATGGCCCCCGGAGCCGCTCTGGCGGAGGAGTCTGCCGGATGGATGGAAACCATCCTTACCATCATTGGAGAGACCGGCCTTACCAGTGTGGCGGACTGTGCCATGATGGCCGACCTGATGGAGACCGTTGCCGCTGCCCTATCCGACGAGGCCTTTGTGACCTCCGGCGGCCTTCGCACCGCCGCCCTGTCCTTTGACACCACTACGGTGCTGGTCAAGCTGAAGACAGAGGGGGATGCCGTGACCGAATTTGGCCTGGCTGTGGAGTCTGAAGAGGAGAGCGAGACCGGGCTGACCGAGGTGGTGGCCGCCTTTACCATGGACAACAAGGGAGCCGTCCGGGGCCAGTTGGTCGTGACGGTGGAGGATGCCCTGGCGCTGGACCTGTCCTTCCAGACCAAGACCGTCAAGGGCACCCAGGCCCCCCAGACCCAGCCTCCCGCCGGGGCAATGGTCATTGACCTGACCCAGACCGGGGAGGAGACCCCCGACGCCGTCGACATCCTCAACCAGCTCATGGGGGTCATGCCCCTGGAGGAAGACTGAGGCGGGAAATTGAAATTTACCGTTGACAAGTAAGCCTTGGGGTGGTAAAATGAGCCCCAACAGGAAAAAGGAAGGAGGCGCGCCGAACATGACTTACGGTTATGGTATGATGATGGAGATGATGGACATGGCTATGATGCTCATGCCCAAGCCTTTGCGTGTCTCCACATCGTTGCTTTGAGAAATCTCGGCTTGTGCTGATTTCAAAAGAACGGGGAGCGCGTAGGCGCTCCCCGTTCTTTTTCGCAAAGTCCGGCAGACCAGAGAAAAGAGGGATACCCCAATGATCCGATTAGAACATGTATCCAAAACCTTCGGCGGAGAGGCCGGAGTCCACGCCGTCCGGGATGTGAGCTTACATATCGCCCCGGGGGAGATCTTCGGCATCATCGGCTACTCGGGGGCGGGAAAGTCCACCCTGGTGCGGTGTATGAACCTACTGGAGGAGCCAACCAGCGGCAGGGTGACGGTGGACGGAAAGACGTTGGCGGATATTCCCTCCGCCGGAGAGGGCAAGGCCCTGAAGGGGCAGGGCAGGGGGGCGGTACGAATGCCCCCGCCCCAGCTCCGGGAGATGCGGAAGAAGATGGGCATGATTTTCCAGCAGTTCAACCTGATGCCCTCCCGCACGGTGGCGGAAAATGTGGCCTTTCCCCTAAAGGGGAGCGGCCTTTCCAGGGAGGCGGTGGCCGCCAAGATGGAGGAGCTTTTGAAGCTGGTGGACCTGCCCGACAAGGCGGACGCCTATCCCTCCCAGCTCTCGGGCGGCCAGAAGCAGCGGGTGGCCATCGCCCGGGCCCTGGCCAACGCCCCCAAGGTGCTCCTTTGTGACGAGGCCACCTCGGCCCTGGACCCCCAGACCACCCAATCCATCCTCCGGCTCATTCGGGAGATCAACCAAAAGACCGGCATCACCGTGGTGGTCATCACCCACGAGATGGCGGTGGTGAAGGAGATCTGCCGCCGGGTAGCCGTCATGGACGGTGGTCGGGTGGTGGAGGAGGGCACGGTGTACGATGTGTTCTCCAGCCCCAGGGAGGGAGTCACCCGGTCCTTTATCGCCACCACCTCCAACCTCTCCAAGGTGGAGGAGCTCATTGAAGCAAGCGACCCCATGGTGGCACTGGAGCCGGGGGAGCTCATCATCCGCCTGAGCTACGGCCGGAGCAACGTGAGCGAGGCAACCATCTCGGAGATCTCCCGGCGGTTTCTGGTGGATGTGAGCATTTTGTACAGCAATATGGAGATCCTGGACGGCGCCCCCCTGGGAGGGGTGGTAGCCAAGGTCAGCGGGGAGAAGATCACCGAGGCCATGGCCTACCTCAGCGAGCGGGACGTGGTGGTGGAGGTGTTGAAGCGTGGCTGAATTTCTGAGTTCTATCATCCCCAATATCATGAGTAAGCCCGGCCTTCTCTGGAAGGCCTTTGTGGAGACCATACAGATGCTGGTCATCGCAGCTCCCATCTCTTTTCTTCTGGGGCTGATCCTGGGGGTGGCGGTGGTGGCCAGCAAACCGAACGGCGTATTGAGAAACAAGTGGATCTATCTGCTTGTGGGTAAGGTC
Organism: uncultured Oscillospiraceae bacterium; assembly: GCA_910585735.1. Classification (GTDB taxonomy): domain Bacteria; phylum Bacillota; class Clostridia; order Oscillospirales; family Oscillospiraceae; genus Vermiculatibacterium. The sequence continues at coordinate 4,914 of CAJUEU010000040.1, forward strand.
ATCGACCTGTTCCGCTCCATTCCCTTTATCCTGTTGGCTATCATTATGCTGGATCTAAGCCGCCTTATTGTCGGCACCGCCACTGGGGTCAAGGGAGCCATCATCCCCCTGCTCTTCGGTACGGTACCCTTCTTTGCCCGGCAGGTGGAGACCGCCATGGCCGAGGTCCCTCCCGGCCTCATCGAGGCGGCGGAGTCCATGGGCTGTGGGCCCTGGGACATTCTGTGGCGGGTCTACTTGAAGGAATCCATTCCCGGCATCGTCCGGGGCGGTACCATCACTTTGGTGTCCCTCATTGGCTTTACGGCCATGGCAGGCGCCATCGGAGCCGGCGGTCTGGGCAACTTCGCCATCAGCTATGGGATGCGAAGCCAGATGGATGTGGCCTACGTGGTCATCCTGATCATCCTGATCATGGTGAGCCTGCTTCAAGCCATTGGAAACCGGGCCGCGAAAAAAACGACCCACTAACTTTCTTTTGAAAAAGAAAGTCAGCAAAGAAAACGTTCATAAAAGACCAACCCTCTCCGAAGAGGGATCGAAATTCTGACCTGAATGATTTAGGAGGAAAAAACCATGAAAAAGAAGAATGTGATTGCCCTTACTCTGTCTGCCCTGCTCTGCCTCAGTCTGCTCACCGCCTGCGGCGGCAAGAAAAACGACAGTCAGACCGTGGGAGGGACCAAGGATGGGGTCACCATCGTTCTTGTGGGTGTGATCGGTACCAACAACGAGCAGTGGGATACGGTGAACAAGCTGCTGGAGAAGGATAGCATCCGCTGTGAATTGGTGGAATACTCAGCCTATAATGTGCCAAACGACGCCCTGAATGCCAAGGAGATCGACCTGAACGCCTTCCAGCATAAGGCCTATCTCAACGGGGAGATGGAGAGCCTGGGCTATGAGCTCACCACCCTCTGCAACACCTTTATTGCCCCCCTGAGCATTTATTCCGACAAGGTTACCGACCTCAGCCAGCTGAAGGAGGGGGACAAGGGGGCCGTACCCCAGGACGCCACCAACGAGGGCCGCTGCTTCAAGATCCTGGAGTCGGCGGGGATTTTGAAGGTGGATCCTGCCGCCGGGTACACCCCTGAGCTGAAGGACATCACCGACAATCCCCTGAAGCTGGAGTTCGTGGAGATGGAGGCGGCATACACCGCCAGCTCCATCCCCGATGTGGCCATCGCCTTCGTCAACGGCCAGCACGCCCAGGACAACGGCCTGAGCCTGGCCGACGCGGTCTACACCGAGCAGGCCGACACCGAGAGCGACAACCCCTACATCAACATCGTGGCCTGCCGCGCCGCTGATGTGGACAACGAGATCTACAAGAAGGTGGCCCAGGCCTACCAGACCGCCGAGGTGGCCCAGGCCATCGACGAGCTCTTCGGCGGCCGGTTTATTCCAGCCTTTGCGTATTAAAACAAAAGACCGATCGCTTTTGTAGGGCGCGGCTTCCCAGACGCGCCGTTCCACCGTCCGGTGTGGATAACGGTGGCACGTCAAGGATGCCGTGCCCTACTGTTTCAAATAATAGGAGGTATCGCGCTGTGGATATTTATCAAGAGGCCCAAGCCCTGGGTTCCTATCTGACCGAGCTACGCCGGGAGTTCCACCGCCACCCTGAGGTGAGCCGGAAGGAGACCTGGACTGCCGAGCGCATTGAGGCTGAGCTGGACGCTCTGGGGATCACCGAGCATAAGCGGGTGGATGGCTCCGGGGTGTATGCTGTGCTCCGGGGAGAGAAGGAAGGGGACCGGGTCATGGCGCTTCGGGCCGATACCGACGCTTTGCCCATCCAGGAGGTCCACCCCCAATTGAGCTACTGCTCTCAGCAGTTTGGCGCTATGCATGCCTGCGGCCATGACGGACACATTGCCTGCCTTCTGGGAGGCGCCAGGCTTTTGGCCGAGCACAGGGCCGACTTCGGCGGGGAGGTACGGTTCTTTTTCCAGCACGCCGAGGAGACCGGCTATGGCGCCGCCCGGTTTATGGAGACCGGCCTTTGGAGGGGGGCGGGCCGGGTCTTCGGCCTCCACGTGGCTCCCGACCTAAGGGCGGGCACCGTGGGGATCAAGCCCGGGCCCAACAACGCCAGCGTGGACCACTTTACTATCTCTGTGAAGGGCAAGGCTGCCCATGTTTCCACGCCCCACCTGGGGGTGGACGCGGTATATATCGCCAGTCAGATCGTGGTTTCCCTCCAGGCTATCGTCGCCCGGCTCAGCTCCCCTGTGGAGCCTCTGCTTATCGGGGTGGGGAAGGTGACCGCCGGGGACGCTTACAACATTGTGGCCGACTCCGCCGTGCTGGAGGGCACTGTCCGCGCCATGACCCCCCAGGCCAGAAAAGAAACTCAGGAGAAGCTGAACGCCCTCTGTGACAGTGTGGCCACCCTCTATGGGGGGAGCGCCGCTGTGGAGTGGGAAGATTTTGCGCCTCCCCTGGTGAATCCATCCCACATTTGTGAGGAAGCGGGGGAGCTGGTGACGAGACTTATGGGCCGGGAGGCCTTGGTCGCCGACCGGGTCCTTTCCCTGGGAGGCGATGACTTTGCTCGGTTCCAGGAGGAGATCCCCGGGGTGTATGCCTATCTGGGCAGTTCTTCCCCGGAAAAGCCGGACACCTGCCGGCCTCTTCACAACGAGAAATTTGACCTGGAGGAGGCGGCTTTGCCCATAGGCGCCGCCCTCCACGCCGCCTACGCGCTGGAATATTTGACCCACAAGCTTGGGTAAGGGCAGCCCCTCCGCCAGTTATGGCGGAGGGGCTGTTTTTGTAACACTTTCTTCATTTGACATTCTTCGCCCGTCCTGATAAAATAAAGCGTTGCAATATTCGGGAAGAAGGGAGGAAGGGGCATGACGGCACAGAATACAGGCGAAAAAAAGCAAAAATGGTACCGGCGGACCGAGCCTTTTGTCCGGGGGCCGCTGATCGCTTTCCTTCCCTTTGCCACCCTGTTTTTAAGCCAGCTGGTCATGCTGCAGTCCGCCCCGGAGGCCTGGGTCTGGTTTGTGGACCGTCCCGGGGCCACCATTGTGACCTATCTGGTCCTTCTCTTTGCTCTGCTGCTGGTGGAGCGGCTTTCCACCAGTCTTTTTCTGGCGGGGCTTGTGACCATGGCGCCATGCCTGGTGCTGGCGATCGCCAGCTACCTGAAGCTGACGGCCAACGGTGTGCCTCTGCTGCTCAGCGACCTGACCATGATGGGACAGGCCGCCGAGATCACCGGCTTTTTAAGCCCGGAAATGGGGATCGGGAGCGGAACGGTCCTGGCCATTTTTCTGGCTGCGGCGCTGTTGATCCTGGCTTTTTTTTGGACCCGTCCCCTGCACAAGCTCCTCTGGTGGAAGCGGCTCCTCACCGCCGCGGCCATGGGGGGCGCGCTGGCTCTTACTCTGACCCTCCCGGTCACCGGGGCTATGTTGGACGAGGCGGCCGCCGGAGTGAACCAGGCCACCCGGAACGAGCGGCTTGGGGTCCTGGCCGGTATGTACGCCGCCGCCCGGCAGAACGCCATGACCGAGCCGGGAGAATATACGGAAGACAACATGAACCGCATCGTGCTGCAGATCAGCTCCAACGCGCCCCGGGTCTCCACCCCCGAGACGCGGCCCAATGTGATCCTTTTGATGTCGGAGAGCTTTTTTGATCCCACCCGCCTGCCCAATGTGACCTACTCCACGGACCCTGTTTCCAATTATCACTCCTTGGGAGAGACCTTTCCCGCCGGCTCCTTTCAGAGCAACACCTACGCCGGAGGTACGGGAAATGTGGAGATGGAGGTCCTTACGGGGGTGTCCTCCCACTTCTTAGAGGAGGATGAGGTTTTGACCACCATCTCGTCCGAGGGGGCCTACGACCGAATCCCCTCCATTGTCAAGGCCTTTGCCAATCAAGGCTACAGGACCACCTATGTCCACTCCCACACCAACGCCCTCTATTCCCGCACCGAGCATCTGCCTGCCCTGGGCTTTGAGACCGTGGTCTACCGGGATGATTTCAAGACGGAGACCGCCAACGCGGGCTACTATGTTTCGGACGACAGTTGGGCCGACGAGATCATTGCCCGGTTTGAGGACAAGGGGGAGGAGCCCATCTTCCTTTTTGGACTTTCCATGGAAAACCACCAGCCATACGCCGGCAATAAGTTTTCTGAGCCTTCCCCGGTGGAGGTGACGACTGAGCTGCTGGAGGGGGAGCATTTGGGCATGTTCGATTCCCTGGTCCACGGGCTTTACGATGCGGACCAGTCTTTGGGTAAGCTGGTGGATTATTTTGCTTCGGTGGACGAGCCCACCATTCTGGTGTTCTTTGGGGACCATCTTCCCCGGCCCAGCTTTGGGGACGGGGATACCCTCTATGACCGCTTGGGCTATTCCACCAGCGCCGACACCCTGACCTGGAGCCCGGAGGAGCTGAAATACATGCTCTCCACCGACTACCTGGTCTGGTATAACTACAATGTGGACTTTGAGGTTCCTGAGGAGCTCAGCGCGACTGGCTTGGGCACCCAGATTTTGAATTGGGCCGGCCTTCCCAAGCCCCTTTACTTTTCCTGGATCGACACGGTGATGGAGCATATGCTTATATACCGGGACCGTCTTTTTGTTGCTGCTGACGGGACGCCTTCCCATGAGATCCCGGAGGAATTTTCCGGCATTATGAAGCGGTATGAGACCATTGTCTACGACATTTTGTACGGAGAGAGCTACAGCACCGAAGCTCTGACGGGCTCCAGGGTCCGAAAGACCGTGAAGGAATCCATGCCTGAGGTCATTACCCCGCCGGCATTTGGGGAGCCTGAGGATGAGGAGCTGCCGGAGAGCGAGTCTCCTGAGCCGGGGCCTGCCTCCACGCCCCCATCCTCCACGAGCCCCGCCGTTCGGCCCGAGTCCCACCGGGAGCCGGAGGAGAGCGGAGCTCCCGGGGAAAGGCACGAAGAGCACAGGCCCTCCCCGGAGGACCAGGAGGTATAGCAAAAAGAAAGTGCCCGGCATCCTGGATGCCGGGCACTTTTTTGCGCTCAGGTATGCTCTTCCACCGGGTCGGTCTCCCGGAACAGCAGGGAGATACACCAAATGGCGGACAGCCCTACGATGGTATACACCACCCGGCTCAGAGGACTGGCCGAGCCTCCAAACAGGAAGGCCACCACGTCGAAGCCGAAGAGACCGATGCTGCCCCAGTTCAGGCCGCCAATGATGGCAAGCAACAGGGCGATCTTATCCATGATCATGTGTTAAGAAACCTCCTCAAAAATGGATTCCCGGTGATAGGATAGCCGGGAATGAGCAGGTTTATCCAAAAAATTTCAGAAAATGAAAAAGACCGCCTGAGGGCGGTCTTTTTGCTGTTTTGTTAAGTGAGGCTTTCAGGGCCAAAGCTGTGGGGCAGCAGTTCAGGAAGGGGAATGACAGTAAGCTCTTTTTTCCCGTTGCCCACCACGACCTCCAGGTTGGGGGCAAACTCACGGAGCATTTGGCGGCAGGCTCCACAGGGCCAGCAGAAATCCTCGCCCCTGCCCACCACCGCTAACGTCACAAACTCCCGGACCCCCTCGCTCACCGCCTTCACCAGGGCGGTCCGCTCGGCGCAGATGGTGGAGCCGTAGGCGGCGTTCTCCACATTACAGCCGGTGAAGACCCGCCCGTCGGCGCAGAGGAGGGCGGCTCCCACGGGAAATTTGGAATAGGGGGAGTAGGATCTGTCCAGCATACTGTAAGCCAGCTCGGCCAGCTCGCGATGGGTCATGGAAATACCTCCTTATTCCCAGGTGACGCCCAGCTTGGGGCGTACATCCAGGTCGATGATTTCCCTGGCGTCATAGAACTGACTGTACCGCTTCAGCGCCTTACCGCTGCGGAGGGTGGTCCCGTCGGGGTGGAGCCGGTCGCAGATCACCGCCGAGATGGTCTTTTTTACCTGGGAGTAGGACTCGATGCCCACGCTGGCAAAGATGCGGAAGCCCTGGCTCTGAAGCCACTTGAACTGTTCGCCGTAATCCTCTCCCTGGTCGTGGTCCCCGTCGGGCCGGGCGCCGTGAGGGTAGAAGAGGATATTGGTCTCGCCCACCAGCTCGCCCACGTCCCGGAACCACCGCTCGGTGTCAGCCTGGATGGCCGCCATGGACTTGGTGGAGAGCCGGATGTGGCCCCAGGTGTGGGAGCCAAAGTACCAGCCGGTCTCCTTCAGCCGCCGGACGATGGGCATGACGGCCTCCCGCTCAGAGAGCCGGAAGGCCTCCTTCTCATCGTTCCAGTCCTCGGTGCTGCGTTGGGTCCGATAGCCCAGGATGCCCTGGTAGCCCGTGAGGGAAAGGCAGCCCTTTACGCCGTTGGGGGAGAAGTCGGGATGCTCCCGGATAAATTTGTCCAGGATGGTGATGGCGTCCAGGTCCTGGGTGAGGAAGGTCTCCTTGGTGTAGGGGTCGGTACACTCGGCCCAGATCTCCCCGTCGGAGCCCAGGACCAGCTTGGAGGTAAAGCCCTGCTCCAGCATATAGTCATAATAGTTGGTGTCGTCAAAGGAAATGATGAGGGGCTTCTTCCCCTCGGGGACCATGACGGTGTTCCGGCGCATCCGGGTGACCCCAGTGTCCGGGTCGGTGTACTCGCTCCACACCTCGTTCATGCTCACCAGCACATAGCCCTTGTCGTAGACGCTCTGGAGGATCTTGTTGTACTCGTCCACCGTCACCATCCAGTCGTCCAGGCCGGTCCGGTCGCTTTCGGGGGCGGGGCAGTCGTGGAAGGCCCACTGGGGATAGGCGATCACCGGGTGAAAGAAGAGGTGCTCCACCACTTGGTTTTTCCCCCAGGCCACCAGGGGGACCTCCGGGGTGTAGGGCTCGTCGCTGGCGGCGGGGGTGGGCTCGGAAGAGGGCTCGGCCGAAGGTTCGGAGGAGGGCTCGACGCTCTCCACGGGATCAGGGGTGGGGGAGCTTTCCGCTGTGGGGCCTTTTTTGCCGCAGGCGGTCAGAGAGAGGACCAGGGAAAGAAGCAGGGTCCACAGGAGGAAATCTTTTGCAAAACGCTTCATCATAATGCCGTCCCATTTCTTTTGTATTTTTCCTGAATCGGATACCTTTATTATACCGCCTTTAGGGGGGAAGACAACAACAAAATGGTTACAAAAACCTGGAAACGGGAAAGACTGTAATTTTCTGTTGCAAAGAGGAGAAAATTCTGGTAAAATACCAAGAGATAGTGCCCGGCGGAAAAAGAAGACTCCCCCAATGTGGGGATAAAGGAGCCTCAAACGGAGAAAGCTAAAGAGGCCCGCCGTATCAAAGGGTTTTCGGGAGAGATAACGTATGGATAAGAATTTTAAGAAAAATAAAGCGGCCAAGGCGAAGGCCGAGGAGGAAGCTCTCAGCAGTATTCTCTGCTGGGTGGCGGCAGGAAGCGTGCTGGAGTTTTTCCTGATCCTTCTCAACCGATATTGGTCTCATTACCGTGTGGCTGAGATCCAGTTCCGGGTTGGGCCCCTGGAGACCATGGTGAAGGTGATGGCGTTCCTGTTCCTGGCAGCGGCAGCCGGAGGAGCCTACTGGTGGAAGAAGGAAGGTATGAAGCGCCGGCTTCCCCTGGCTGTTTCCCTGGTGACCCTGGGGGCTTCAGCGGGCTGCTTTGCCGCCTGGCTGGTGGGGGAGAGCGGGATCGTGGCTCTTTCGACTATGGTCCCTGGCATTGTGGTGCTTGCCATTCTTTATTACCTGTATCAGAGAGAGTTTTTCCTGGTCGCCTGCCAGAGCGCTCTGGCGCTGATGGGGATCTGGATGTGCGACCGGGGACTGGGCGGAAGTCAGGAGATTTTTTGCTGGCTTTATGTGGCTCTTGCCATGGTCCTTGTGGCGGGTAGCGTTTGGTTCTGCCGTCTTCTCCAGAGGAATAAGGGGGCTGTCCAGTGGAAGGGCCGGGAGGTCAAGCTCCTGCCCAAGGAGGCCAATTATCTGCCTCTCTATGTGGGGGCGTTGGTGTCCCTGGCGATTTTGGCGTGCGCCCTCATAAGCCTGCCCGCTATGGCCCTTTACGCTGTGGTGGTGGCTTGGCTGCTGGTGATGGCGGTCTACTATACCGTAAAGCTGATGTGAGCGTTCCGAAGGGCCAGGGCGTTGTCCCTGGCCCTTTTTGCGCCCAAAACAGGCTCCGCAACCAAAATTCAACCGATTCTTGCGTCATAGTTGGTGGAGGAAGAGGGCGGAGCATGGTAGGATAGAGCCATCCTTCGGAAAGTGAGGTCATTTTTCATATGAGACTTGGTGTGCAGGAATTTGCGGCCGTGTCGGTCCTTCTGGTCGTTGTGGCGCTGTGGGGACTGTTTCTCGCTGTGGTTTTCCTGGCGATCCGGGCCCTTTGGGTCTACATCCACTACCACGACAAGGATAACCGCCCCGAGACCGCGGCGGTCCGCCGCAGCCTGGGGGAAGCCATCAAGGTCCACCGGACCCAGCGGGGCATGACCCAGGAGCTTGTGGCCGAGCGGCTGGGAGTGAGCCGTCAGGCGGTGAGCAAATGGGAGAGCGGCGCCTCGGATCCCAGTACCACCAACCTGCTGGCCCTGGCAAAGTTGTTTGAGATCTCTCCCGAGGAGCTGCTGCGGGGCGTGGAATAATATGAATGAAGCCTCCTTTTTCGGACATACTACCCGGGAAAAGGAGGCTTTTCCATGGATATGACCAACAAGGAGTACGGCCAGTATGTGAACGCAAAATCAAAATCCTCCCCCAGTCTGAAAAACTGCCTCTGGGCTTTCTGCGTAGGTGGGCTGATCTGTACACTGGGCCAGCTTCTTCTGACTTTCTACAAAAGCTACTGCGGCCTGGAGCCGGACGACGCGGCGGCCGCGGTGTCAGTGACCCTGATCTGCCTTTCGGCGATCCTCACCGGCCTGGGGATCTTTGACAAGATCGCCAAGCACGCCGGGGCGGGTACCCTGGTGCCCATCACCGGGTTTGCCAACGCGGTGGTTTCTCCGGCCCTGGAGTTCAAAAGCGAGGGCTTGGTCACCGGCGTAGCCGCAAAAATGTTTGTAATCGCCGGGCCGGTGCTGGTATTTGGCATCAGCGCCAGCGTGGTGTATGGGATCCTGCTGCAGCTCTTTGGGCTGGCGTAAAAGAAAAGAATAAGGGAACGAGCGGCCTTTGATGAGGGGGCTGCCAAGAAGGAGGAAACGAGATGGCAAAATATATTTGTGATGTTTGCGGCTGGGATTACGATGAGACCGTGGGAGTCCCGGACCAGGGGATCGCCCCGGGGACCAAATTTGAGGACCTGCCCGAGGAATTTTTCTGTCCTCTCTGCGGCGTAGGGAAGGATTCCTTTTCCAAAACGGAATAGGGGATATGAAAAAGCCGGATGCTTAACATCCGGCTTTTTCGCGCGTATCATTGAAGGATAGGCTTATCCGTCGGTGCGGTACCGCTTCTGCTCCACGTAGGTGCAGTGGAGGAGCTCGTGGGCCTTATGGCCGCCGGGTTCGCCCAGGAAGCTTTCGTAAACCTCTTTGACTACCGGGCTCTCGTGGCTCTTGCGGTAGACCATACCCTTGTCCTGGTCATAGAGGGCTTTGGCACGAAGGGCGGCCAGGTTGGTGAAGGACCGAACCGAGGCGGGGTGGAGAGGCTGGCCGCCGCCGTTGACGCAGCCGCCGGGGCAGGCCATGAATTCAATAAAGTCATAATGGAGCTCACCGGCGGTCATGCCGTCCAGCACCTTTTTCACGTTGGCAAGGCCTGAGGCGGCGCACACATGAACAGTGCGGCCCGCCAGCTCATAGCTGGCTTCCTTTACGCCCTCCATGCCCCGGACGGCGGTGAATTCCACGGGGGCTGCCGCGCCGGTGAGCGTTTCGGCCACGGTACGCAAAGCGGCCTCCATCACGCCGCCGGTGGCGCCGAAAATGACGCTGGCGCCAGTGGAGACACCCAGCATGGGGTCAAACTCTCCGTCAGGCAGGTGGTCGAACATCATGCCGGCCTGGGTGATCATCCGGGAAAGCTCCCGGGTGGTGATGGAAATGTCCACAGGCATACAGCCGTTGGGGAGCCGCTGCTCCTCTCGCTGTACCTCGTACTTCTTGGCGGTACAGGGCATTACCGATACCACCACAATGTCCTTGGGATCGATGCCTGCTTTTTCGGCGTAGTAGGTTTTCACCAGAGAGCCGAACATCTGCTGGGGAGATTTGCAGGAGGACAGGTTGGGCAGGTATTGGGGGGCATGCTGCTCGCAGAACCGGATCCAGCCCGGGGAGCAGGAGGTGATGAGGGGCAGGGGGCCGCCGTTCTCCAAACGGTGGAGCAGCTCGGTCCCCTCCTCCATGATGGTAAAGTCGGCGGCGGTGTCTACATCGAAGACCTTGTCAAAGCCCAGCCGCTTCAGCGCGGTGATCATTTTCTTTTCCACGTTGGTGCCCACGGGAAGACCAAAGCACTCGCCCAGGGTGGCCCGCACCGAAGGGGCAGGGCCGACTACCACGTGTTTGTTGGGATCCAGCAGGGCGTCCAGCACCTTGTCGGTGTCGTCCTTCTCAGCCAGGGCCCCGGTGGGACAGGCTACGACGCACTGGCCGCAGGAGATACAGTCTACCTCGGCCAGATCCCGGTCAAAGGCCGAACCGATGTGGGTGGCGAAGCCCCGCTCATTGCAGCCGATGACGCCTACCTCCTGGAGCTTCCGGCAGGTGGAGACGCACCGGCGGCAGAGGATGCACTTGGAGTTGTCCCGCACCAGGTGGAGGGCGCTCTTCTCCAGCTGGGGACGGAGACCGTCGTTGGCGTAACGCACTGCGTCGATGCCCAGGTCGGCGGCCAACTGCCGCAATTCACAGTGGGCGTTGCGGGAACAGGTGAGGCAGTCCATCCGATGGTTGGAGAGGATGAGCTCCAGGGTGAGCTCCCGGGAGTGGCGGACCTTGGGAGTGTTGGTAAAGACCTCCATCCCCTCGCTGACAGGATAGACGCAGGAGGCCATCAGGCTCCGGGCCCCTTTTACCTCCACCACGCACATCCGGCAGGCTCCGATCTCATTGACCCCTTTCAGGAAGCACAGGGTAGGGATCTTGATGCCCGCCGAGCGGGCGGCCTCCAGGACGGTAGTGCCCTGGGGGACGGTAACGGGGATATTGTCGATGGTGAGATTGACCATTTTCTGTTCCATATTGTCCTTCCCCCTTATCTCTTCTCGATGGCGTCAAAGTGGCAGTTGTCCATACAGACTCCGCATTTGATGCACTTGGAAGTGTCGATGGTGTGAGGCGAACGGAGCGCGCCTGAGATGGCGCCGGCAGGGCAGTTCCGGGCGCAGAGGCTACACCCCTTGCACTTGTCCGGGACGATGTGGTAGCTGATGAGGTTCTTGCACACTCCGGCGGGGCAGCGCTTCTCCACCACGTGGGCGATATACTCCTCCCGGAAATATTTCAGGGTGGAGAGTACCGGGTTGGGGGCTGACTGGCCCAGGGCGCACAGGGCGTTGCCCTTCAGGTGAAGGCACAGCTCCTCGATGGTGTCGATGTCCTCCATGGTGCCCTTGCCGTCGGTGATCTTGGTAAGCAGGTCGTAAAGGCGCTTGGTGCCGATCCGGCAGGGGACGCACTTGCCGCAGGACTCGTCTACGCAGAACTCCAGAAAGAACTTGGCGATGTCCACCATGCAGTTGTCCTCGTCCATGACGATGAGGCCACCCGAGCCCATCATGGAGCCGATGGCGGTGAGGGAGTCATAGTCGATGGGGGTGTCAA
>CAJUEU010000041.1 GCA_910585735.1 uncultured Oscillospiraceae bacterium
CTGGGTAGCTACGTCTGGACGAGATAAACGCTGAAGGCATCTAAGCGTGAAACTCTCCCTGAGATTAGATCTCTCATCCTTCATGGAGTAAGGCTCGATGTAGACTACATCGTTGATAGGTCGGAGGTGTACGCACAGTAATGTGTTTAGCTGACCGATACTAATTAGCCGAGGGCTTGACCTACTCAGAACAAACCTGTTTCGTTCCGCTTCCGTTTGGGAGAAGGGCGAAGGGGAAATGTTCTGGTTTGGGTCTCATCAGGAAAGATGCAGATCGCTTGTAAAGACATATTGATCTTACGTTGTTCGGTTTTGAAGGTACAGGCCGAGTATGCGCCTTTAGCTCAGTTGGTAGAGCAACTGACTCTTAATCAGTGGGTCCCCGGTTCGAGTCCGTGAAGGCGCACCATACGGTGTACCATAGGCACACCGTTTATGGCCCGTTGGTCAAGTGGTTAAGACAGCGGCCTCTCACGCCGTTAACATCGGTTCGAATCCGGTACGGGTCACCATCTTTTTTCTTGCTTCGCAAGAAAAAAGATATTGACAAAAGGCCTTAAGGGTCTTACAATTTAATAGTATTTTGGTTGAGAGGGAATTCCTTTCAATTAAGATAAAAAGTTGGTGTTGATTGCGGTGAGGGTCCACCCGTTCCCATCCCGAACACGGCAGTTAAGCTCACTCGCGCCGAAGATACTTGTCTGGTGACGGACTGGTAAAATAGGTAACGCCAACACAAAGCGGCAAACATTTTGTTTGCCGCTTTTCTTTTATGCCAGGGAGAAGAGACCCGAGAAGACAGGTAACGCCAACACAAAAAGTAAGAGACAGGTTTTTGCCTGTATCTTCTTTTTTGTGTTCTGATATGTTATAATAGCCTCACTGAGAGAAAAGGGAGGACATTGGGATGAACACAGGAACGGGCTTGAAAATAGCGCTGCTGCAGATCGCGCCTGCCGGTACTCTGGAGGGGAATCTTCAAAAGGGGCTGGAGGCTTGCCGCCGGGCCAAAGAGCTTGGCGCTGATATTACTCTCTTTCCTGAAATGTGGAGCAATGGCTATCGGATCTATGACCGGCCGGCGGAGAAGTGGCAGGCTGAGGCCATTCCGGCGGACGGTGACTTTGTAAACGCCTTTGGTGCCTTGGCGCGGGAGCTGGATATGGCCATCGGGATCACCCTGCTGGAGCGGTTCCGGGGTGGGCCCCGGAATACTATGGTCCTTTTTGACCGCTTTGGAGAGCGGAAGATGGTCTACGCTAAAGTCCACACCTGCGACTTCGACGTGGAGCGGAACCTGACGCCGGGGGACGACTTCTATGTGACCGAACTGGACACCACTCTGGGTATGGTAAAAGTAGGGGCCATGATCTGCTATGACCGTGAGTTTCCTGAGAGTGCCCGGCTGCTGATGCTGAGGGGGGCCGAGCTGATCCTGACGCCCAACGCCTGTCCCATGGAGATCAACCGCCTTTCCCAGCTGCGGGGCCGGGCATATGAGAACATGCTGGCCATCGCCACCTGCAATTACCCTGGTACCGTGCCGGATTGTAATGGCGGTTCCAGCGTCTTTGATGGTATGGCCTATCTGCCCGGGCTGGAGGGGAGCCGGGACACCTGTATTTTGCAGGCAGGGGCGGAGGAAGGCATCTATGTGGCCGAGCTGGATCTGGAGGCTCTGCACCGCTATCGAGAGAGCGAGGTCCACGGCAACGCTTACCGCCGGCCTAAGCTGTACGGGCTTTTGACCGGGGAGAGGGTGGAGGAGCCCTTTGTCCGCCCAAACCGTCGGGAGAGCGAAAATCCCTTTGGGAACCCTGGCGAGGTACCTGAGGTGGAGTTTGCGGAGCTGGATGAGGTGGAGGATCATCTGCTGAAATACGCTGTGATCGTGGCCCGAAGCGGCGGAAAGTGGGTCCTTTGCAAGCACAGGGAGCGGGACACCCTGGAATGCCCTGGCGGTCACCGGGAGCCGGGGGAGACCATTTTGGAGGCCGCCCGGCGGGAACTTTACGAGGAGACCGGGGCGCTGGACTATGACCTGACGGCGGTGTGCGCCTACAAGGTCTGGGACTACGGCATCCTGTGCTTCGCGGAGATCCGTGGCTTTGAGGGGGAACTTCTCCGGGAGATCGAACGGGTGGTGCTCTCCGATACCCTGCCGGAAAGGTGGACCTACCCTGCCATCCATCCCAAGCTGGCGGCTGAGGTAAAACGCCGGGGATTTCCCTGCGGGTGAAAGACAGGAATCTTTTTTGCGGTCCGGGTAGAGGTAAAAAGAAAATGCAAAGAGTAGGGAGAGCGTAAAAACGCTCTCCCTGTGTTTTGCGGACAAAAAATTGCCTCTCTATCTATAGACCTACAAAGAGCAAAACAAAAGAACCTTCTTTCTGTCTTTTCTTACAACTCCCACCACGGACCGTAGTATGGGTAAACCCCTTCCTCTCGGGAAGCCTGCTGGCCGGAGTCCGCGTTGATATAGAAAGTAAGTGAGTTATAGCAACCGCAGGACCCTTCGATACAGTGAACAACATCATAAAGATCTCCATCCAGACCGGGCCACTCTGTTCTTGAAATGACTTCAAGGTATGCCTCCGGGTCAGCTGCCACACAGTCAAAGTGCTCCAGAAATTTTTTGTTGTGAGCCCACCAAAGATATTCATAATTGGAATAAAGCGAAACATTGCGAATCAGACAAATTTTCATTCCCACTTGCCCCCCTAGCCAGTCCGCCACAATTTCAGTTTGAGGGGTGTAAAAATAGTTTTCCAAGTCCTCTTCTGGAACGGTGTACAGGCATTCCAGGGTTCTGCTGGGGGCGTACAGGCGGTAGAAGATAAGGGCCTCCTCGCCCCCGACCCAAAAGGCGTACAAACATCTGTCTGCCACCCATTCCAGAGTTTTGGGGATCATCCCCAGGGGGTCCTTCGCCACCAGCTCCTGGGCCAGAGCCACGCCGGGGGATATATCCTCCTTGTTATGGCTGAGGTGACGCTCAAATAAGCCGTCATCATCCATCTCCGAACCATAATAGATCCGCTGGGAAAAATACTCCTCATAGGAGAGAAAAGGGGTAGATGCGGGGGTGGGCTCTGGCGTGGGAAGAGGCGTCGGACTAACGACCTGTGGTGTGTCTGCTGGCAAGGTTGGCTTGGGTGTTACCTCCATCGCAGGGGTGTAGCAGGCAGTCAGAAGAAGCAGGAGGGACAGGAGGATAAAACAGAGCCGTTTCATACTGCGTGACCTCCTTTGGTTGAAGTGCCACTCAATTCGTGAGGGGGGCGATATTCCAAATTTCGCCTATATATCCGCAATACTTACAGGTTGCATTTTTTCCTGGGGCGGTGGATGCGTGTTCTAAAAAGGTATAGCCACCGCAGTCTCCAATGGAACAATAAGCCTTGTGGTATTTTGAATTTGCTTTTTCAGTCGTACCATTAAATGGGTGCGCAACGACTCTGACAATACTGTCTTTTATGGTCATACTGCTATAAAACTTCTCATAGCTATATGTTTTGAACAATACCACGCAAGGATCTGAATTGGAGAAGTTTGCGTCATAAACCGTAATTCCACTGGATGTAATTTCTCCAATTACCAATGCGTGTGTGCCTGATGACCGTTTTACCCGTACATAAGTTCCGTATCCAACGGAAGGGGTTGCCTGGAAAAAGAGCCTAACATCATCGGCCGAGGTAACAGTAACATTAGAAGCGACATCATGGTCGCCTCCCAGCGGATACCAGCTCGCTGAGCTGGGTGCATAGTGGGCATACTGATCCATTGCATACCTAGCGAAGCCCTCACACTGATAACCGCCTTTGTAATAACCACAGTTACAGTTTTCGCTATAAGAAGCATGAGATGGCGTTGAACAATAATCTAGCCCATGACAAGTGCAGGTTACGCTGGCCTTTTTTACAAAATGAGAGCCCGCAGGGTAATTGGATAATGGGAAGATAACAGGAACCATTACGGCAAAGGGAGTTATGCCGTTTGCATTAGAGTATTCAGAATCTTCATGAATCTCACAATATTCCTCATGCTCACTAAGGCCGTCTTCTGGCAGGTAAACCACCGCATCGTGTCCGTCTGCCTGGCGATCATATTCCACTCCTTCCGAATTTACCCAGACAAAAGAATTATCCTCTTCCAAGTATATATCGGTGATACCCTCAAAGACCCCGAGGTCTTCCCAGCAACTAGTCATCAGATCAAAGCGTATTACATGTTCCCCATCTGAAAAAAGAAGGCTGTCTGCCCAATGTTCCAGATTGGCAAGATTCCCATATTGAGCCGTGTACAGCAAGGTTTCGTGTGTGTACATCGGCGGTGGAGTGGAATGTCAGTAAAACGAAAACTTACTTCTGCATGGGACTCACCTTTCCTTACAATTGACGTATTGGGCTGTCTTATTGAACAAATAATATTAATATCTGTATCTTATATTTGTATTATACGACAAATTGATTGATCTGTCAACAAAAACGGTCTTGCCTTCTTTTCTGAATCTGGTCAAGAATGGGGAGGGAAGAAAAATTTTTGAAGAGATCCAAAAATCCCCCGGTTGTATGGTTTCATACAACCGGGGGAAAAGGGATACAGACCAATGGAAAATAGGGCTCACTCCATCATGGCCGAGCGGATGGCGGAGATGGTCTCCTCCGTGAGGCCGTGCTGCTTGAGGAGGGAAAGGTAATCCTTCTCATGGAAGCTCTGAAGAAAATGGACCATGTTTTTGGGGTCCGAGCCCATCATGTCTCTCATGGACTCAGGGATGCCCTGAAAGAGGGGGTTGGCAGAGAGATAGGTGGCTGAGACCTGGTAGTCGGCAATGATGTCCACGTCGGCCACTCCGCAGAGCAGGTAGACCAGGGCGGAGAGTACCCCGGTGCGGTCCTTGCCCGCCGTGCAGTGGTAGAGCACGGCACCCTTTTGGAGTCCCTGGGCCACCATGCCCAGCACAGCGGACACACGCTCGGGGCCCTTCTCCAGCATGTTCACATAGCCGTCGGCCAGGCTCTTTCCGAAGCCCTGGGAGGCCATCTCCTTCAGTTCCTCCGCCGTCAGCTCCCGGGGGTCCTTACCCGGGACCTCTACCTTCTGAAGGGAATAGCCGATCTGCTCCACCTCCGCCGGGGCGGTGTAGGAGACATAGGCCCGCTCCCCATCGGAGCGCAGGTCGATGACCATCCGAATGTTTAGCTCCTCCACCAAAAGCTTCCACTCTGCCGCCGTGAGCCGGTCGGGCCCCTCGCAGCGGTAGAGCTTATGGTAGCGGACGGTCTTGTCGTCCCCGCAGGCGTAGCCGCCCAGGTCCCGCAGGTTGTGCAGGTGCTCCATGGGGATCCGTTTCAAGTTTTTCATAGCGTCCTCCTGGTGTAAAAAATTTTATAGCTTCACCGGCACGGGACGGGACGGGTGATGTTTACCTCTCCGGGCACCACGGCACATTCATAGGCCAGCACCTCCACACCCCCGGCGGCGGCCTTTCGCAGGGCCTCCCCAAAGGCCGGGTGGGTCTCGTCATTGGGGGAGAAGCCGTCCACCCCTGCCATCTGGATGACGAAGCAGACCGTGGCCTCGAGCCCTTCGGCCCTGGCCTGGGTCAGCTCCTCCAGGTGCTTTACCCCCCGCTCTGTGGGAGCGTCGGGAAAGTAGGTCCAGCCACCCTTCTCCAGGGTGCAGCCCTTGACTTCTACGAAACCTTTCTTCTCCGCCGCCTCCCAGTAGAAGTCGAACCGGGAGCGGCCCCAGGCGGTCTCGGGCCGCAGGAGGGTCAGACCGGGGCGGAACTGTCCCGCGGCGGCCCACTCGGCAAAGAGCCTGTTGGGGGCCTGGGAGTCCATATTGACGATTTTTGTGCCGCCGCCCTCCAACGGCTTCTCCACGGTCACCAGGTCGTAGAGGGTCTTGCGTGCCGGGTTGTCCGACCGCTCCAGCCAGACCTGACAGCCGGGCACCAGCAGCTCCCTGCACCGGCCGGTGTTTTTTACGTGGACGGTCTCCTCCACGCCCTCCACCAGCACCTTGGCGATGAAGCGGTTGGGCCGGGAGAGAAAGACGCCGGGGATGATATTGGCGTAACGCATGGGTCAAAGCCTCTTTTCCATGTAATTCACCATATCCCGGAGCGAGCCGATCCGCCAGGCTCCGTCCCCGGGCCGGCTTCGGTCCAGGTGGAAGGCGGTAAAGCCCATAGTCCGGGCCCCATCGGCCTCTATGTCGTAGTCATCCACATAAAGGCTCTCCTCCGCCGTTACCCCCAGCTCGTCCAGAGCCGCCTGATAGATCCTGGGGTCGGGCTTTTGCGCCCCAACAAGGTCAGAGCAGACGGCGCACTCGAAATATTTCCCAATGCCCGCTGCCTCCAACGTGAGGGGAAGGGAGGGGCTGGTGTCCGAGATGACCCCCATGCGGAAGCCATGGGACTGAAACCACTCCAGAACCTCCACAGTCTCGGGGTAGGGCTGATAGCCCTGGAGCCACATGAGCTGGAAAAGTGCCTCGGCCCGGTCCTCCAGATCCACGGTCATGCCCTCTCCAAGGAGAAGCTCCCGGTAGTACCGCCGCCAGAAGGCGGTCTCCTCCTCCACCGACTTGTAGCCCTCCTTGGGGTAGCCCGCCCGGTCAAAGAGGTCCATCATCTTGGGATACTCCAGGTGGAATTCCTTGCCGCTCCAGCCCTCGATGAGGGCATTTCGCTTGTCCCGAAGGTCAGGGGAAAGGGTGAGCAGGGTGCCGTCCCGGTCAAAAAAGACGGTCGTATATCTCTTTTCCATGATATCCCTCCCTCAGTGCCGGATGAAGCGGTCGTCCCCGGCGGGAAGGCCATCTGTATCCGAAAGGTAGCGCTCCACCCGCATGCGCAGGTCGTATTTCTCCCGCAGAGCGGCCAGCCGGGCCATCATGGGGGAGGCGTGGTGAGCGTCGATGGCCGCCTGGTCGGTCCAGCTGTCAATAAGCAGTATTGTCTCCGGGTCCTCCAGGGGGAGAAAGTACTCATAGCGGAGGTTGCCTTCCTCTGCCCGGATGTCTGCAACTATCCCGGCCTCCAGCATTTCCTGGGCGAAGGCCCGGGCGCTGCCCGATTGGCCGGTATAGTAAATGTTAACGGTAATGGGCATGGTTTGTCCCTCCTTTTGTCAAAGTATACCATAAAAGAGAAGGAGGGTCAACAAAGAGGAGCTCTCCACAAACCCAGTTTCCGCCGTATTCCGATTGAAATTCTCTCTTTTCTGTGGTATAATGGCACAAAAACTCAGGAGGTATCATTATGGTAACTGTTAAAATCAACGGGGTGACCCGTACTTATCCCAGAGAGGCCACCTGGGTGGATGTGGTCCAGGACATTCAGCCTCAGATGGAGGATGATATTCTTTTGGTGCGGGTGAATGGACGTCTTACCGAGCTCCACCGCCATGTGAAGGAGGGGGAGCTGGAGCCTGTTACCATTCGGGATGCCCCCGGCATAGCGGCCTATCAGCGCAGCGCGGTGATGCTGCTGCTCAAGGCCTTTTACCATGTGGCCGGGCCTGAAAACGTGGACAAGGTGAACGTCCATTTTTCAGTGGAGAAGGGGCTTTTCGTAGAGCCCATCGGCCGGTTTGCCCTGGACCAGGAGCTGCTGGACCGGGTGAAGGCCAGGATGGATTTCTATATTGCTGAAAAAATGCCCATTATGAAGCGGAATATCCCCACGGAGGACGCCATTGAGCTGTTCCACAAGCACCGCATGTACGACAAGGAAAAGCTCTTCCGCTACCGTCTGGTGTCCGGGGTGAACATTTACGCCATGGACAATTTTGAGGACTATTTTTATGGCTATATGGTCCAGAATACGGGCTACATCAAGCATTACGACCTCCAGCTTTATGAGGATGGGTTGGTGCTCATCCTGCCCCGGGCCGATGTGGAGGCCCCGCTACCCCAATTCCAGCCGCAGAAGAATCTCTACTCCATTCTGTGGGATTCCACCCAGTGGGGGAGGCAGATTGGGGTGGAGAACGTGGCCGACCTGAACGGAGTCATTTCCCAGCAGGGGCTTTCCCACTTGATTTTGATTCAAGAGGCCCACCAGGAGCGTCAGATCGCTGAGATCGCCGCCCGCATCGCCAAGAACCGCTCGACCAAGCTGGTAATGATCGCGGGGCCCTCCTCCTCGGGCAAGACCACCTTCTCCCATCGGCTGTCCATTCAGCTGGAGGGCCTGGGGCTCAAGCCCCACCCCATCGAGGTGGACAACTACTTTGTCAACCGGGAGGACAGCCCCCGGGACGCCCAGGGCAACTACAATTACGAGGCTTTGGAGTGTCTGGATGTGGAGCAGTTCAACCGGGATATGTCCGCGCTTCTCCGGGGGGAGGAGGTAGAGCTGCCCCGGTACAACTTCCAGAAGGGGGTGCGGGAATACCGGGGAGACCGGCTGAAGCTGGGCCCGGATGACATTCTGGTGATGGAAGGGCTTCACTGCCTCAACGACAAGCTCTCGTACGCCCTTCCCAAGGAGAGTAAGTTCAAGATCTATATCAGCGCGCTCACTCAGCTCAACGTGGATGAGCACAACCGTATCCCCACCACGGACGGACGGCTTCTCCGCCGCATGGTCCGGGACGCCCGGACCCGGGGAGCCTCGGCGCAGGAGACAATCCGCCGCTGGCCCTCAGTCCGCAGGGGAGAGGAGGACAACATCTTTCCCTTCCAGGAGGGGGCGGACGCCATGTTCAACTCGGCGCTGATCTATGAGCTGGCGGTGCTCAAGCCCTATGCCGTACCCCTGCTGTTCAGCATCCCCCGGGACTGTCCTGAATACGAGGAGGCCACCCGGCTCCTGAAGTTCCTGGACTACTTTATCGGGGTGAGCAGCGAGGATATTCCCCACAACTCCATTCTCCGGGAATTCATCGGCGGCAGTTGCCTGAAGGTCTGAACGAAAAAATTACGGCGATTTTCCTTGTTTCTCTTGACTTTCTGGAGAAAAAACTGTAAAATTTAGCCAAAGGCCGTTGAAGGATAACGACCACATATCAAAGGAGGAAAAAGTTATGAAAAAGCGCACTCTTGCCCTTCTGTTGGCATGCTCTCTGTGCCTTAGCCTGGCCGCATGCGGCAAAAAAGACCCCGATCCCACCGGGAATGTGGAAAATTCCCCGGAGCAGTCCCAGGATCAGCCCACTACTCCCGCTGAGCCTGCCACGGTTCAGGAGAAGCTGGCCGCCGCCGCTTCCATGAGCAACGAGGAGCTCTACGCCAAGGCCCAGGAGGAGATAAACGCCGGCGCGCAGCTGGACTTCTACTCCACCACCAGCTTTGCCGAGAAGGCGGCCGCCAACTTTATGGCGGATTATCCCGCTCTGGACGGTAAGGTGATCTACGCCGAGATCGACGATGGCGAAACCTATTCCAAGCTGTCCAGCATCATTGGCTCCGGCGTGAAGAATTCCGCCGATATGGGCTTGACCCAGAACGGCGCCGACCTGAAGACCTACCTGCTGGACGAGGGCAAGGCCTACAGCTACTTCCCCGACTCCATGAAGAGCGTGGTGCCTGAGCAGTATCAGTCTCCCGCCGTGGTCACCTTTATCAACTCTCTCTTCATCTACAACAATAAGACCGGCTCCATCAACTTCAACAACGTCTGGCAGCTCACCGAGGCCGAGTGGAAGGATAAGGTGTTCTTTAAGGATCCCACCAACGAGACCGTGAACATCAACTTCCTCATCCAGCTCACCAGCCCCGAGTGGACCGAGCGGATGGAGAAGGCTTACGAGGCCCAGTACGGCAAGGCCTGGGAGGCCGGCGAGTATGAAAGCGCCTCCTACGAGTGGATCGATAAATTCCTGAAGAACGTGAACTATACTTACACCTCCGCATCCAAGATGGCCACCGGCATTGCCTCCGGTGCGGGCGGAAACCTGGGTCTCTTCGTGTTCTCCAAGCTCCGCAAGGTGGACGAGGCCGACCGGGGCAACCTGACAGTCAGACAGTTCGAGGAGCCCATCGAGGGCTTTGCCGGATTCATGTATTCCATTTACGCCACTGTGTTTAGCGACACTGACTGCCCCTATACCTGCGCCCTGTTCATCAACTACCTCCTGGACGAGGCCGGCTTTGCCGGGCCCAAGTCCTGGAACTCCAGCCAGGGCTACTACTCTCCCAACACCAGCATCGAAAAGCCCAACGACATTGAGGACGAGGCTTATTCCTACTGGGCCGAGTGTCTGGTGGTGGAGGATCAGGAGTTCATCTACGACAATTACGCCAAGGTCTACGAATTCATCTCTGTCCGGGTTGGCGGCTGATCTCTATTGTCTGTGGAACTTCTGTGACTTGTTAGCTTGAGCGAAAGCTGCCGCAAAGTGGCTGAGCGCCCTTTGCGGCAGCTTTTCTTATTCTGTACGGATCCACGTCATAGCCGCGCTTCGGCTATGCTTTCAATCCACGCGGCGGAGAGTTCGTTTCTCCGCGGAAAGGAGATCGCCCATGGGAAATAAGAAAGGTCAGCTCTCCCATCGGCTCAGAGCGTTTTGTTCCAAGCCCTCCAACCTGCTGCTGGTGCTCTTCTTCGTGGTGCTGTTCTGCCTGTCGGTGCTCCCGCTGCTGACTATGCTCAGCAACATGTTCACCGTACATATCGGTACCGAGAAGAGGCTGCTGGGGCTGGACGTGGGAGCCTTTACCTGGAACCACTTCCAGCGGCTTTTTTCTGTCAGTGAGTGGAGTAAGGTGAATTTCTGGGTCCCCTTGAAAAACTCCCTCATTATGGCCTCCGGGGCGGGCATTTTAGGTATTATCATCGGCGGTGTGGTGGCTTGGTTTGTCACCCGGTCCAACATGAAATACAAGAAGTTCATCAGCTCGGTATTTCTGTTTCCCTACATGATGCCTGCCTGGACCCTGGCTCTTTTTTGGGTCAACCTGTTCCAGAACAGCAAGGTGGGCGGAGGCAACGTGGGAATGGTGGAATCCATCTTCGGCATCTGTATGCCCGAGTGGTTCGTTTTTGGCCTTTTCCCCATGATCATCGTCATCGCCCTTCACTATTCGCCCTTTGCCTACCTGCTTATCGGCGGTATCCTGAAGAACATGGACGCCACTTTGGAGGAGAGCGCCACCATACTAAAGGCCAGCCGGTGGAAGATCATCCGCCGCATCACCCTGCCCATGGTGATGCCCGCCGTACTCTCTACCTTCCTGCTCATCTTCTCCAGCGGGTTCAGCTCCTACACCGTGCCGGTGTTCCTGGGCTCCTCGGTGAAGATGTTTACCCTCTCCACCAAGATGCGGGCGCTTATCAACGCCGGCTATGAGGGGCAGGGCTATATCATTGCCTTTGTGTCCATCGCCCTGGGTTGCTTTATTCTGGGGCTCAACCAGTGGTTTACCGGCAAGCGGAAGAGCTACACCACGGTCACCGGCAAATCGGGGCAGGTCTCTCTGGTGAATCTGAAGAAAGCCAACACGCCTATTTCCATCTTCCTGTGTGTCTATGTACTCTTCTTCGCCATCATGCCCCTCGTTTCCTTTGCTTTGGAATCGGTGATCCGGCAGCCGGGCAATTACTCCCTGTCCAATATGACCCTCCATTTCTGGATGGGCACCGAATATTCGGCCTATGAGACCGGCATGATCGCCGGTATCCTGCGGAACCCCACTATGTGGCAGGCTCTGGGCCGGCAGGTGTTGCTGGCGCTGGTGGTGGGTCTCATCGTGGGTACCTGCGGGATCCTCATCGGCTACTCCTGCGCCAGGACCCGTGGCTCCAAGCTTTCCCACATTGTGGAGAGTATGGCCTTTTTCCCCTACCTGATGCCTGCCATGGCCTTTGGAACCATCTATCTGGCGGTGGCCACTACCGAGCAGTTCAAATTCCTTTTTGGTACCTTTGCCCTTCTGATCCTGGTGGCTGCGGTGAAATTTTTGCCCTTCGCCTCCCGAAGCGGCATCAACAGTATGCTCCAGGTCTCTCCCGAGATCGAGGAGGCTGCCATGGTGGTAGGGGTCCCCTGGTGGAAGCGGATGGTGAAGATCCTTTTCCCCATTCAGAAGAGCAGCATTCTTTCGGGCTATCTGCTTCCCGTCATCTCGGTCATGCGCGAGGTGGCGCTCTTTACACTTCTGGTGCCCAAGCCCAGGTATCTGCTGACCACCATGCTCTTCTCCTTCAATGAGACGGGCTATTCCCAGTACGGCAGCGCCGTGACATTGCTCATCGTGCTCATCGTCATTCTCATCAATACCCTCACCAACAAGCTCACCGGCGCTTCGCTGGACAAAGGGATAGGAGGTTAAAGACTATGCCGCATATCAGTCTGAAACATGTGACCAAACGCTTCGGCGACTTCGTGGCCGTGGACGATCTCAACCTGGAGATCGAGGACCGGGGCTTTGTGACCCTGCTGGGCCCCTCGGGCTGCGGTAAGACCACCACCCTGCGGATGATCGCCGGCCTGGAGACCCCCACTGAGGGCACCATCACCATTGACGATGTGGTGGTATTTGACGCGGAGAAGGGTATCAACCTGCCCCCCGTGAAGCGGGACATTGGCTTCCTCTTCCAGAACTACGCCCTCTGGCCCCACATGACGGTCTACCAGAACATCGCCTTTGGCCTGGAGAACCTGAAGTGGAGCAAGGAGGACATCCGCAGACGGGTGGACGAGTTGCTGGCCCTTCTCAAAATTGAGCCCTTTGAGAAGCGGTATCCCTCCGAGCTCTCTGGCGGTCAGCAGCAGCGGGTGGCCATCGCACGTACCCTGGCCCCCAGCCCCAAGGTACTCTTTATGGACGAGCCCCTTTCCAACCTGGACGCCAAGCTCCGCCAGGAGATGCGTACCGAGCTCAAGCGGCTCCACTCGGACACCAGCAGCACCTTCATCTATGTGACCCACGACCAGCTGGAGGCTATGACCCTCTCCACCCGGGTGTGCCTTATGGACACCGGCGTTCTCCAGCAGTACGATCCGCCTCTGACGGTCTACAACAGACCGGCTAACCGATTTGTGGCCGAATTTGTGGGCAATCCCACCATGAATTTCCTTCCTGCCAAGGCCAAGGCGGTGGATGGTAGCACCGCCGGTATTGAGCTTCTGGGCAAGCTAGCCAAGTTTACCGCCCGGGACGGCCTCCGGCTTGCGGGGGAGGAGGTCATTGTGGGTATCCGGCCCGAGTTCCTGCCCATCCAGGAGAGCGGTCCCATCCAGGGTAAGGCTTATTCCACCCTCCCCTCGGGCATGGAGACCACCGTGAAGATCGCCATGGAGGGTGACCTGATGCTTACCGCCGTGGTTTTCGGTAGTGTGGACTACGCTGTGGACGAGGCTGTATCTATGAATGTGGTGGGAGACAACATCGTGCTCTTTGACGCTCAGACCAAGACCCAGGTGGGGATCGGCTCTTTGGAATTTGCCTGAGCCTCTGCAGAAAAGGAAAAAACCGGCCTTTCGCCTGACGTCAGGCGAAAGGCCGGTTTTTTTGCGGCCCAGAGGCAGGGCGGGAGATTCTGAAGCTTACAGAAGAATGACCCCCGCGTTTTTACAGGTCTCCAAAGTCTTCGGGTCCCAGATCCCGGCCTGGACCTCTCCGATGTGGGCCTTGCCCAGAAGGTACATACAAAGACGGCTTTGCCCAATGCCGCCCCCGATGGTAAGAGGCAGCTTTCCCTCCAGAAGCAGGGAGTGGAACTCCAGGCCCCGGCGTTCCTTGTGACCTGAGATGGTGAGCTGCCGGTCCAGGACGGCTGGGTCTACCCGGATGCCCATGGAGCTCAGCTCCAGGGCGTCATGAAGCACGCTGTTCCACACCAGCAGGTCGCCGTTCAGAGACCAGTCGTCATAGTCGGGGGCACGGCCATCGTGAGGAGAGCCCGATCTTAACGCACCGCCGATGCCCATGAGGAAGGTGAGGGGGTGCTTTTCCACCCAGGCCTTTTCCCGCTCCTTGGGACTGCGGTCGGGCCAGAGGTCCTCCAGCTCCTGGGTGGTGACAAAGGAAACCGTGTCATTCAGGGAGGTGAGCTTTTGAAGGGCGGGAAAGGCGGCGCGGAGAGTGGCCTGGGTCTCCCGCAGAGCCCCGGCAATGTCCTCCACCGTGCGGCGAAGATAGGACTCGGTCCGATCCCGGGGAGCGATCACCTTTTCCCAATCCCACTGGTCCACATAGACTGAGTGGAGATTATCCAGCTCTTCATCCCGGCGAATGGCATTCATGTCGGTATACAAACCCTCTCCCACTGAAAAATGATAGCGGTAGAGGGCCAGCCGCTTCCATTTGGCCAGAGAGTGGACCACCTGGGCTTCCCGGCCGGTGAAGGGCACATCGAAGGAGACAGGCCGCTCCACCCCGTTCAGGTCGTCGTTGAGCCCGGTTCGGGCTTCCACAAAAAGGGGAGCCGACACCCGCCGCAGATTCAGAGCTCCGGCCAGAGTATCTTCAAAAACACGCTTGAGAAGACCGATGGCCTTTTGCGTGTCATATAGGTTCAGGGAGGGGGAATAGCCCTGGGGGATCTGACTTCGGGTCATGCAGACCAGCTCCTTTGACGGTTGATAGCTTCCATTATAGAGAAAGAATCTGTCAAGCGCAAGAGCGAAATGGCAGACAGGGAAAATTGAGAGGAGGGACTTGTCCAGCGGCTGGAGATGAGCCGGAAGCTTTTTTGCCGCCCTGTGGCCTTGTGGAACATGGAGCGGCTAAGGTAAGCGCGGCGGTATCCGCTTGCTTTTTTTTCAAATTTAGCTATAATAAAAGCAGAAATAGAGCGGAAAGGAGGCCGGTTTTATGGGAAAAGGGAAGAGAGTTCAAAAGGGAGTTTCGGCCCGGAGGGTCATACTTCTGGTTTTGATGGCCATGTTTCTCTTCAGCAGCGGAAACCTGATCTATCATTTGATCGAATACCGGCAGGGGGAGGAGACCTACCGGGAGGCGGAAAACCTGGTCCAGCTCCCTGATTTTTCCGATTTTCCCACCCCTGCGCCTGTGCCCACGGCCACCTCTATCCCTACCGTTTCACCTTCACTGGGGGAGAGTGGGATCCCTCAGCCCTCCGAGAGCGTGGAACCCACTCCTACGCCTACCCCGTACACCGACCCTTACGCCGACGCTCTCAGCGCTATGGATTTCACCGCCCTGCGCGAGGCAAACCCGGAGGTCATTGGCTGGATCCTCATTCCCGGCACCACGGTCTCCTACCCGCTGCTCCAGGGAGAGGACAATGAATATTACCTCAACCACACCTGGAAGGGCCGCTGGAGCTCGGTGGGAGCTATTTTTATGGAGTGCCGGAACAGCCCCGACCTTACCGATTTTCACACGATCGTTTACGGCCATAATATGCGCAACGGCTCCATGTTCGGCGCCCTCCAATCCTACCGGGACCAGTCTTTCCTGACAGCACACCCCAGTGTGTACCTGACCGTGGATTCAGGGACCTACCGTTATGATATTTTTTCCGTCTATCAGGCCGAGGTGGACAGCAATACCTATCAGTTGGGCTTTCCACGGGAGGGAGTCCGTGAGATCTTCCTCGCCGACTGCGCCGGACGCTCTGTGATCGAGACCGGGGTCACCCCCCAAACCTACGACAGGATCCTCACCCTCTCTACCTGCACCAATATCGGAGGGAAAAATATCCGCTGGGTGGTCCAGGCTGTCCTGCCGGGGGAGCCTCCCGCTGCGCCGGAGGAAAGCGAAATTCCCGGGGAGCCCGTACAGTCCGGGGAGACAGAGCCCTTTGGAGAGACTGCTGACCCGGCGGCTTCGGAGGAGCCCACCCCCACGGGGGAGAGCGTTCCCGCGGAGACCGACGCTCCTCAGGGTACGGAGTCAAAGCCGCCTGAGGGGGAGGGTGCGCCTTCCGGCGGAGAATAAGGCCCGGTTGGAAAAATAAAGAAAGGGGCTTGACAACCGAGTTAGCCCGTGCTATCCTATGAAAATTAGATAATGCTAACTGATTTGGGGGGATGGAACCATGACGCTGGACAAAGGGATCGTGGGGGAGAGCTACACGGTGGAAGCCCTGGAGCTGCCCGAACAGGTGGAACACCGTCTGGAGGCTATCGGTATGACCCTCCAGGGCAAGGTGTCGGTGCTGGGCAGGAAGGACCGGGGCACCCTGATCCTCAAGGTACGGGGAGCCCGGTTCGCCATGGGCCGGGGCATTACGCAAAAGATCACGGTCGAACCCGCCTGACCGCGGAAGAAAGGACCGAACAGCTATGGGAAAACAACTGACAGTGGCCTTTATCGGCAACCCCAACTGCGGAAAGACCACCCTGTTTAACGCCTATACCGGCGCCAACCTGAAGGTGGCCAACTGGCCCGGAGTTACGGTGGAGCGGGTGGAGGGCACCATGAAGGACCACGGCCTGGACATTCGCCTGGTGGATCTGCCCGGCACCTACTCCCTCACCGCCTACACCATGGAGGAGCAGGTGTCCCGGGCTTTTATCCTGTCCGACGAGGTGGACGTCATCATCGACGTGGTGGACGCCTCCGCCCTGGAGCGGAACCTGTACCTCACCCTCC
>CAJUEU010000042.1 GCA_910585735.1 uncultured Oscillospiraceae bacterium
GCCGGGTATTAATCAAGGCTGATTTAGGAATGCACTGTTTCTTACCGATTACGGCCGGTTTCGGCAGGGGAACAACACTTTCCGGCATCCGCCACAGATTACTGATTTTTCAGGGCCTGGAGTTCCTTACAGAGCTCCACCATCTCGTAGGCCAGGTCGCTGACCACCATTGCATCCATCAGGTGATCCTGCCCATGGACCATAAGGAGCCGGACTTCCACAGGCTCTCCGTCCTCCTGCATCTCCCCCTGGATCAGGTCGGTCTGGAAGTGGTGAGCGGCCTGAAGGCTTTTCTGGGCCTCCTCCAGCAGGGTCTCGGCCTCCGCGATGTTCCCCGCCCGGGCGGTGCGGATGGCCTGAAGTGCCTTGCTTCGGCAGTCGCCGCCGTTGCAGACCAGGTTCATAACAATGTCTTCTGCTGAAATTTGCTTCATAGTAGGTTCCCCTTTCCTCTTGCTGGAAGCAGTTTGCGTTTTGGCTGCGTATGACGGTTTTATAGAAAAATGATACCAGAAGTGAGGTGCACTGTCCATTCGCCGTTTCACCAAAAAATATATGAAATTTTTTACAAAAAGAGGATGATAAAATTCATAATTTTGTGAAAAATTGCAGTGGAATGTGAAAGAAAGGAGAGCAAAAAAGAGTCCCCATAGGGGGAAAGAGATTTTTGGCCGGGCAGGACTGGCAGAAAAAGAAGAGAAGAAAAATGCCGCGGGTTGGAAAGGAACAGGCATGGCGGCAGAGTGAAAAATATATGACTGGATATGAAAAAATGGATTGAACTTTCATATGGAACAGGGTATAATGGGGAAAAGGCCGAAAGGGGCAGGAGTATGAAAAAGGTGACATTTACCGATGTGGCCCAGCGGGCAGGGGTTTCCGTGGCGGCGGTCTCCCGGTATGTGAACAATAACGGCTATGTCTCCGAGGAGAAACGGCAGGCTATCAAAAAGGCCATTGACGAGGTGGGCTACTCCTTTGTGAAAGAGGGGAAGCGGAAGGAGAGCAACCTGATTGGTGTGATCTGTCCGCTGCCCAGGTTCAGCATCTACTATCAAAAGCTGAGCAGCGCCCTCATCGATGCGGCCCGGAAGGCGGGTAAGCAGGCAATCTTATTTTGCGCAGATGAGGAGATCACCAACCGCAATCTGCCCGTACTTGTGGGGGATGCCATGGGGTACTCCCTGGACGGTCTGGTGGTGTGTTCCTTCCGGGAGCCTGTCATCAATGTGGACAATGTGAACCTTCTGTCCCGGTTGCCCTTCCCGGTGGTGCTCTTTGAGCGGACGGGCGGGTGCAGGACCTTCAACAGCATTACCTTTGATGACCTGAGCGCCACTTTGGATGCCACGGAGTATTTGCTTTCCCTGGGGCACACCGAGATTGCCTATATCGGCTGTTCTCTCCGCAGCGAGGTGGAGGCCGGGCGGTATAATGGCTATCGGGAGGCTCTGGAGCGCAACGGGATCCCGGTGGTGGAGGACTGGATCGTGCTCAAGGAGGGTTACGGCATCCAGCAGGGGAGAACGGCCATGCAGAAGCTGATCCGCAACGGCTGCCCGGCCACGGCGGTGGTGGCCGGCTCGGACAGCTACGCCATGGGGGCCCTTCAGGCTTTCCAGGAGAACGGCCTGCGGGTGCCTGAGGACATCTCCCTCATTGGCCTGGACGACAGTTATGCCGCGGTGAGTCTGCCTGCCATGTCCACCCTGGCCTTCCCCATGGACGACGCAGCGGCCACGGCGGTGGCCATGATCCAGGAGCAGGGGCGGGACTCGGTCTCTTCTCTACGTCACACCACCTTTGGACTGAAAATGATCCTGCGTAGCTCCACCCAGAAAAAGCGGACGGTTAGGTAACGGAAAACTACGGCATTATTTGCGTTTTCAATCATTTTCCGACATACTTATTTTGGGGTAGGTTGTCCCGAAATACACTCCCAAATAAAAGACCAGGGCGGTATTCCTGCGAATACCGCCCTGTTTTGACCCTTATCACGATAGAATTGGCTCATACTATAATAATGATTTACAAAAACACAGTATTTTCAAGGCATAGCGGCATTGGCTGATACAGGCTGAAATTGCCCCTCAGCAATTCGAATCCTTCTCCCGCTGCCAAAAAAGTACCGAATGCCAAAAGGCATTCGGTACTTTTGTTTAACGCTGCCACTTCGGAATTTCGCTTACTGGATCCCCAGCTTGATCCAAAGCTCGTTGTAGAGCCGCCGGGTCTCCTCGGGCAGGGAGATATAGGATTGGCACCGCTCCAGGGTCTCGGGGGGGGCGGCCATGATCTCGTAGGTCTCCTGGTCCAGCTCCTCCTTGTAAAGCTCCTCGTAGTAGGCGGGATAGCCCTCCAGAGCCTTCTTGTTGGGGGAGGCGTACCAGATGAAGTCCATGTTGCGGAGGTTGGCCTCGGTGGAGGCAATGAAGTTGATCCAGGCCATGGCCTCCTCGTAGTGAGGGGCGTCCTTGAGCACACACATGGCGTCCACGAACCAGTTAGAGCCCTCCTCCGGGATCACAAAGGCCAGATCGGGGTTATTCTCCACGGCGGTGAGATAATCCCCGGCGTAGTAGGCTCCGATGGCGGCGTTGCCGCCCTCCATCTTCAGGAAGATCTCGTCCATAACGAAGGCCTGGTAGACCCCACGGCTCTTAGCGTCGGCAATGAGCCCGGCAGCCTGGCGCAGCTCGTTCTCGTCGGTGGTGTTCACATCGTAGCCCAGGTACAGAAGGGCGGTGGCCATAGCGTCCCGGGAGTTGCGGAACATCAGGACCTCCCCGGCGTATTTGTCATCAAACATGGCGCCCCAGCTTGTGATGGGCTCGGCCACCATGGTGGTGTTGTAGATGATGCCCACGGTGCCCCAGGTGTAGGGGACGGTGTACTCGTTGGCGGGGTCGTAGGGCAGGTTCTTGAATCGGTCATCAATGAGGGAGAAGTTGGGGATCTGGCTGTAATCCAGCTTTTCCAGCATCCCCTCCTCCATGAGCTGGGAGATCATGTAGTCCGAGGGGACGATGACGTCGTAGTCGCCCGCGCCGCTTTTCAGCAGGGAGTAGAGGGCCTCGTTGCTCTCGGCGGTCTGGTAGTTCACCAGGATGCCTGTCTGCTCCTCAAACATGGTGATGAGCTCCTCGTCGATATACTCCCCCCAGGAGCACACGTTGACGATGGGCTTCCGGGTGTTGTGGAAGGCTCCCACGCCGGCGGTCAGCAAGATGGCGCAGCAGGCCAGGGCCGCCGCGAAGCGGGTCAGCTTTTGGGGGATGACGGGCTTTTTCGGCGCGGCCGGGGCCCCGGCCGAAACGGAGGGGGCGCCCTGCTGCCGCAGGGCCAGCCGCTCCTGCCGGGCCTCCCGGATGTTGATGATGGCCAGCAGCAGGATCACCGTCACGAAGAGCAGGGTGGAGATGGCGTTGATCTCAGGGCTCACCCGCTTCTTGGTCATGCCGTAGATGGTCATGGACAGGGTAGAGGAGGAGGACCCGGCGGTGAAGTAGCTGATGATGAAGTCATCGATGCTCATGGTGAAGGCGGTGAGGGCCCCCGACACGATGCCCGGCTTGATCTCGGGCAGGATCACCTTCCAGAAGGCCTGGAACCAGGTGCAGCCCAGATCTTGGGCCGCGTCGATCAGGTTCTTGTCCAGCTGCCGTAGCTTGGGGCTCACCGACAGCAGTACATAGGGGATGTTGAAGGTGATGTGGGCGATGAGCAGGGTGGGGAAGCCCAGCGTGAGCCGGGTGGGCAGGGTGAACAGGCTCTGGATGGAATTGATCCAGAGGGCGAAATCCTTCCACAGGGCGAAGAAGGCCACAAAAAACAGGCACATGGCCACGCCGGTGACGATATCGGCGTTCATCATGGGGATGTTGTTCACCGTGTTCAGCACGTTCCGGGTCCGCCGCCGCAGGCCGTAGAAGCCGATGGCGGCAAAGGTGCCGGCGATGGTGGCGATGACGGTGGCGATGAGGGACACCAGCAGGGTGGTGTAGAGGCTCCGCATGATGATCCGGTTTTGGAAGAGCTCCCGGTACCAGTTCAGGGAGAAGCCGCCCCACACCACGTTGCTGTTATTCTGATTGAAGGAAAAAACGATGAGCAAAATAATGGGGGCATAGAGGAAGAGAAAGACCAGAAAGGTGAAAAACCGGCTGAAGGCGGAGTTCTTTTTCATAGGACCACCGCCTGTTCCTCGCCCTCACCGAAGCGATTCATGACCAGCATACAAAGCACCACAATGACCATCATCACCATGGCGATGGCGGCTCCCAGCTGGGGATTGTAGGCCCCGCCCAGGAACTGCTGCTCGATGAGGTCGCCCAGCAGCAGCTCGGTGCCGCCGCCCAGCATGGTGCTGATGGCGAAGGTGGAGACACTGGGCACAAAGACCATGGTGATGCCCGAGAGGACCCCGGGCAGGGACAGGGGCAGGATCACCCGCAGGAAGGTCACCACGCTGTTGGCCCCCAGGTCGTGGGCGGCCTCCACCAGAGAGTGGTCCAGCTTGATGATGACCGAGTAGATGGGCAGGATCATAAAGGGCAGGTAATTGTAGACCATGCCCAGCACCACCGCCCCCTGGGTGTCGATCATCTGGAAGGGGCCGATGCCAAAGAGCCCCAGGAACTGGTTGATAAGGCCGTTCTTCTCCAGAATGGCCATCCAGGCGTAGGTCCGCAGCAGGAAGTTCATCCACATGGGCAGCATGATGAGCACAGTGGCCAGCCGCTGGAAGCGGGGGCCTTCCCGGCTGAGCAGATAGGCCACCGGGTAGCCGATGACAAGGCAGATCACCGTGGCGATAAGGGCCAGCCGGAAGGAGCGGATAAAGACCACGGTGTAGTCCCCCATGGAGGCGAAATTGGCCAGGGTAAAGCCCCCGTCCGCCCCGGAGAAAGCGTAGACCACGATCATGATGATGGGGGCCACCACAAAGAGGGCCATCCAGATGGTATACGGAATAGTGAAGGCTTTCGTCCTATTCATCGTCGGCCTCCGTTTCCGCGTCCTCGTTGAGCTCGTCATAAGCGGCGGAGTAGGAACTGTAATCGCCGAACTGCCCGGAATACTGGCTCTTCTTCATGATGTGGAAGCCGTCGGGGTCGATCTTCACCCCGATTCGTGCCCCCTCGGGGGAGTAGTCCGTGGTCTGAATGAGCCACTTAAAGCCGTTAAAGTCCACGATGATGTCGTAGTGCATCCCCTTGAAGGTGACCTCGGTGACCGTACCCACGATCTGGCCCTCCTCGGGAGAAACGATGTCGATGTCCTCGGGGCGGACGACCACGTCTACCGGCTCATTGGGGGCAAAGCCGGCGTCCAGGCAGGGGAACTTCTTGCCGTACATCTTGACCACCTTGTCCTCCAGCATGATCCCGTCGATGATGTTGGACTCGCCGATGAAGTCGGCCACGAAGGCGTTTTTGGGCTCGTTGTAAATGTCCTCCGGGGTGCCGATCTGCTGGATGTTGCCCTTGTCCATGACCACAACCGTGTCCGACATGGTGAGGGCCTCCTCCTGGTCGTGGGTCACGTAGACAAAGGTGATGCCCACCTCCCGCTGGATCCGTTTGAGCTCCACCTGCATGTCCTTGCGGAGCTTCAGGTCCAGGGCGGCCAGAGGCTCGTCCAGAAGGAGCACCTGAGGCCGGTTGACGATGGCCCGGGCGATGGCCACCCGCTGCTGCTGGCCGCCCGAAAGGGAACTGGCGCTCCGCTTACCGTAGCCCGGCAGGTTCACCAGCTCCAGGGCCTCCTCCACCCGGCGGGTGATCTCAGCCTCGGGCACCTTGGCGATCCGCAGACCGAAGGCCACGTTTTCAAATATATTCAGATGGGTGAACAGGGCGTACTTCTGGAACACCGTGTTCACCTGCCGTTTATAAGGGGGCAGATCGTTACATCGTCGGCCCGCAAAAAAAACGTCCCCGGAGGTGGGTCGCTGAAACCCACCTATGATCCGCAGGGTGGTGGTCTTGCCACAGCCGCTGGGACCCAGGAGCGTTAGGAATTCCTTATCATTGATGTAGAGATTGAGATGATCGAGAACGATCTCGTCGTCGAATTTCACGACGCAGTCCGACAACCGGATCAACTCCTTGGACATGTATCCTCCCCCATTCCTTTACCAGATTTTTTTGAAGGTAGAGTAAAGGACGTCCCAAGCCGACGGTTGGGTACGTCCTTTGTCGAAACATAATATATACGCAATGGGGGGAAATGTCAATAGGCTGGGGGAATAAATTGCGAAGAAAATTGCAGTTATGCTTGACAAGATGGTTGACCGATGATATGTTATAGACATGAGTATTGATATTAACGCACACAAATTGGCGGAGTTGCAAAGCGAAGGTGATGTGACAATGACGAAGGGATTTGTACTTCGTATGGAAGAAGATCTGATGTCAGATGTGAAAGAAGCGGCCGAAAAAGCGGGGGTTTCCATGAATACCTGGATCAACGATTTGTTGGAGGATACGCTGCGAGGGCAGCGCAGCTTCAATTACGAGCAGGTCTTTCATGTGATGGTTGAAGAAATCAGAAACCGAGAATTTCCGAAAGATGAATTTGTACTTTCTGATTTGGATACATTTGCCCAACTCAGTATATCTACAGCGGAAAAGGGATACCTCCAGCCCTCGACTTTGCGGGCCAGGGTGGGAAAGGCTTTTAATCTGGCTGTCAGGCAGGGGCAGGTACCCGGTGTGATTCGGGCAAAAGACAAGAGGGGGGATCTGAAATTCAGATTCCGTGCGGCGGTCTATAGAAAGGAGACGAGGGAATGAAAATTATGTCGTTGAATGTGAATAACTTTGGAGGGGATACGGAAAAGCCTAGATGGGACAAGTATACAATAAAGAACGAGTATTGGGCTGAGCTACGAGAATTTCAGAATGACCCGAAAAGAATAGAGGTAGCGAGGGAAATTACCAATATGATAAGAGTAGAATTGCCAGATGTCGTTGTTTTTCAAGAATTTGATGTCAATGCACCAGCAGGAAAACAAACAATTAATGATTTGGGTGAATACGGTTACTTAACGATTTATCCAGACAAGGAGCGGCCGGAAAGTATACGAGGAAACTGTTCTATTACAATGATGTTTACGAAAAAGGATAATGTAGAGAGATATCGCAGTCCAGAGTTAAAAGCATGGAAATGGTGTGGCATTAAGATTGATGATTTAATGATTATTGGAATTCACGCCCCTGAAGAAATGAAGTTTCTTAGAAATGTGCAGGAATGGGCAAAAAGCCATGACGAGGAAAAAGTAATTATACTTGGTGATTTCAATATTACTACAAATAAGTGCCGAATTGAGGAGAAGAAAGAAGACAAAGCATTCTTGGAACGAGTGCAGTGGCTTTTAAGCACTATGCCGAGTATTCGATATTCTGATACCATCGTAGGTGAACCTATAACATACTTCAATCAAAAGACAACAATAGATCATGTGCTTGTCTCACCAGGATTACAGGGAAAGACTATGACTAGAGTATGTAGTAAAGAGGAACATGAGCTTTCCGACCATGCCGTTATCATAGTTAACATAGAGGAGTGATTTACTTGACCTACATCATCTCCGACCTCCACGGTCATTATGACAAGTACATCGCCATGCTGCAAAAAATCGCACTCAAACCTACTGATACCCTCTATGTCCTGGGGGATATGATCGACCGCGGCCCTGATGGTTTTAAGATTTTGTTGGATATGATGTCACGGTCCAATGTGGTCCCGCTGCTTGGAAACCATGAGCTTATAGCTGCGGTCTGTCTGCCCTGGCTTCTTAGCGAGATTGCGGACGAAAGCCTGGCCGCGTTAGATGATTCTCAAGTGGGGGCTCTCAGTGAATGGATAGCTAACGGTGGAAATACATCCCTGGCGGAGCTGGCGAGGCTGAGCCGGACGGAGCGGGAGGAACTTCTGGATTACATTCGGGATATGGATTTGTACGCTGAGGTGAAAGCACAGGGCCATTCCTTTATCCTGACCCATGCGGGACTGGATAATTATTTGCCGGACAAGCCTCTGGACGAATATGAACTGGAAGACTTCGTTTTTGGCCGCCAAATCGACATGAACGAAAACTACTATTATCCGGATAAGACTCTGGTATACGGCCACACGCCCACTCAACTGATCCCGGGAAACCGCAGACCAGGTTACATATACAAGGGAGGTGGCCAGATCGACATTGATTGCGGCTGTGGCTTTGGCGGACAGTTGGGCTGCCTTTGCCTGGATACCATGGAGGAGTTTTATGTTTAGACGGAAAGGCGAATAGCAGCAGGGTCCAATCGTTGGCAGAAAAGGGCTTTTGGAGGAGTGGCCATAAATGAAAGGAGATGACTTGCTGTGACTATTCTAACTGGGGATACACATGGGGATTTTAGCCGCATTATGGACTTTTGCGAGATATATGAAACCTCTTTGAATGATGTGATGGTTATTTTAGGAGATGCGGGGATCAACTATTATCTGGACGAGCGGGATGTTCAATTGAAGGAGGAGCTATCCTGCCTGTCCATTACACTCTTCTGCGTACATGGGAATCATGAGGAGCGTCCTGAAAACATCTCCGGGTACCAGGAGAGAAGATGGCACGGCGGGATAGTATACTATGAACCGGATTATCCCAATCTTTTGTTTGCCCGGGATGGAGAAATCTATGACTTGAATGGGAAACGCGTTCTTGCCATTGGCGGAGCGTACAGCATTGACAGAGATTATCGTATAGCCAACGGCCAGCCATGGTTTGAATCTGAACAGCCGGGTGAAAGGACCAAACAGCGGGTAGAAGAGCGGTTAGACAAGGCAAATTGGACGGTGGACTGTGTCTTTTCACACACTGTGCCATTGGGTTATATGCCCCGACACACCTTTTTGCCCAACGTGGACCAAAGCGGGGTGGACTGGTCTACCGAACGCTGGTTGGAGAGAATTGAGAAAAAACTGAACTATGAGCGGTGGTATGCCGGGCATTTTCATGTCACCGAATGGCGGGGAAGATTGTGTATTCTCTTTGAAGACTACGAAGAGCTTTTATAAAAAGATAAGTGAGCCAAAATTTTTGCTTTCTAATCAATTCAAGGGCCTGCCCGGTGTGGAGAATGCCGGACCGGCCCTTGAAGGCGCATTGCAAAAAAATTCCGGACATGCTATACTATGGAAAACCGGGGAAACCTGCCTTGAGGAGGTGAAGTCCATGACCGCCATCGTCACCGATGTCCACTACCGCATGTCCCTGGCCCTCATCCGGGATCTGGCCCAGGCCGGAGTGAAGGTGATCTGCTGCGAGCGGGAGGATGTGCCCGCCCCCCTGGGCTTTGCCTCCAAATATACCGCCTGGACGGTCACCCTGCCCGCCGAGGGGTATCTGGAGGCCCTCCATGACCTCTGTGCCCAGGTGTCCCGGGAGGAGGGGGAGAACCCCGCCCTCCTGCCGATGGGGGCGGCCACCCTGGCTCTTTTGTCGGAAAACCGGGCAAAATTTGACCCGGTCTGCGGCCTGCTCATCCCCTCGCCCGGACAGCTGGACACCTTCAACAGCAAGGCGTCCGTGGCTGCGCTGGGGGAGGAGCTGGGGGTGCCCGTGCCCCGGCAGTTCGCGGCCGCGGAGGGGGAGAGCCTGCCGGACTTCTTCGCCCGGGTGCCCCTGCCCTGCGTGGTCAAGCCCCTGTGCGGGGAAAAGTTTGGTCTCTCCGCCGCCCAGCGGTACATTATCGCCCAGACCCCGGAGGTGGGGAGGGTAGCCTATGAAAGGTTCCTTTCCCTCGCCGGGGAGGCCCCTCTGGTCCAGGAGTACCTCCCCGGGGGCGCGTTGGGCTGTTCGGTGCTGGCGGAAGAGGGGACCGTCCGGGCCGCCCTCTGCCATCGGCGTTTGCGGGAATATCCCGTCTCCGGCGGGCCCTCGGCCTGCTGTGTCCGGGTGGACCGGCCCGACTTGGAGGACTATGCCGCTCGGCTGGTGGCCAAGGTCGGCTTTTCCGGCCTTGCCATGTTTGAGTTCAAGGAGGATTCCAAAGGGAATCCCCGGCTGCTGGAGGTCAACCCCCGGGTCTGGGGCACTTTCCCCTTGACCCGCATCTCCCGCAGCGGCATCCCGCTTCTCTGGTGTGTAGAGAGCTGGAACACCGGGAATCCGGGCCGGGAGGTCCCGCTGCCCCAATGTCCTGAGCCCCAAAGCCGCAAGATGAATTTCTTCCCCTCCGACCTGCTGTCGGGGCTGGGCTACCTAAAAAAGGGAAAATCCGGCAAGGCTTTGGGGGCTCTGGCCGATCTCCTGAATCCCACTGTCCGTGACGGCCTTTGGGAGTGGGGGGACCCCAAGCCGGGGCTCATGTATTACCGCTCTTTGCTGAGGAAGGAGAAGCCATGACCTTCAATGCCGATCTTCATCTTCATACCGACGCCTCCTCTGACGCGCTTTCCGACTTAGCGGAGCAGGCCGCCGCGGCCAAGACCGCCGGGCTGGACGCCATGGCCGTCACTGACCACAACCTCTGTACCCCTGTCCCCCGGGAGCTCTGTGGGGTGCTGCTGATCCCCGGCTGCGAGGTCTCCACCACGCAGGGCCATGTCCTGGGTCTCTTTTTGGAGGAACCCCTAAAGCTGGAGACCCTGCGGCAGAGTGGCTTGCCCACCGGGGCTACCGCCGTGGCGGAGATCCGCCGCCGTGGCGGTATCGCCGTGCTGGCCCACCCTTACGAAAAGCCCGGGACTGACCCGGCGGCTTTCGACTTCCGTCCCGACGCAGTGGAGACCGTCAACGCCCGGGCAACCTTTAAGGTGAAGGACGCCAACGAAAGGGCCGCCGTCCTGGCCAAGGCCTGGGACCTTCCCGCGGTGGGGGGGAGCGACGCCCACGCCCATCAGGAGGTGGGCAACGCTTATACCCGGGTGGAGGCCGAAAAGCTGACCCTGGAGGCCCTGAAGAGAGCCATTCTGGCTGGAGCCTGCGAGCCTGCGCTTCGCCGGGAGACCTCCCATCTCCGCAAGGGCCTTTCCCAATTTGCCCGGCGGAAGCGGCAGGGCGGAGCCAAAAACCTGGCCATCGGGGCGGCCTATGTGGCCTACTGCGCCGGGCTGGATTTGTTCCGGCCATAAATTGAAAGGAGCGAGCATTATGTCTCTTCTCACCAAAGCTATCGGTACCGCCAAAAAGGTGAAACACCGCTTTCAGGATCAGATCCGGGAGAATACCCCGGTCTACCTTTCGCCCGTCCGCCGCATTGAGAGGGTGGCCTTGGGGGAACGGATCTGTGCTATGACCTTTGACGATGGCCCCTGCCGCCTCCCCGCTGACCCGGACGAGTTCGGGGGCAAGCCCCTCACCCTGGTGCTGGCCGAGACCCTGGAGAAATACGGCGCTCTGGGCTCCTTCGATGTGGTGGGAGACACCTCGGGGAACTACCCCGACGTAGCGGGCAAGCACGGCTCGGCCTCCTGGGGGGGCGTGGCCTATGACCACTATCCTGACTTCGGCAAGGATGCTGACGGCGGCGCGGTCCACTGTCCCGAGCTCATTGACCGTCTGCTGGCCGGGGGTCACGAGATCACCAGCCACACCTACTCCCATGTGCTCTTTGGTAGGAAAAACCTGGTTTACGGCAAGCGGCATACCCTCAGTGGCCTGGAGCCTGTGGTGGAGGATCTGGAGAAGCTTCACACCCTGATGAAGGACAAGTACGGCTACACCATCACCCTCTCCCGGCCCCCTCACTATGTGGACGGCATTGCTGGGGGCTTCAACAGCTACGACGCCTACGGAAAAATGGGATACCAGTACATGGCGGCCAGTTTTGATGGGGCTGGCTGGCTGCCTTTGGCTACTTATGAAGCCGAGGTGGAGGCCACCTGGAAGCCAATCGAGCAGAGGCTCAGCGAGGACCCGGACTATTTCCGGGGGCAGATCATCTTCCAAAAGGACGGGTACAACATGGCCCGCCGGTCCCCCATCGCTCATGGCCTGGAAAAGCAGCTCCAGCTCCTTACTGAAAAGGGCTACAAGGTGGTCACTGTGTCCCAGCTCCTGGCCCAGTCCCCCTTCCTGGACCTGCCCCAGAGCGACCCCCGGGCTGCGGCGGCCAAAAGATTGATGGAGGCTGGTTGGTGCCCGGCCTACCGGGACAACACCCTGCGTGTGGATAGTTCTCTCACCCGGGGGGAGCTGGCCATGATGGCCTATGGCTGGGAGGGGGTGGACCTCCGCATTGCCTTGGTGAAGGGGGAGGAGAAGCTTCCCTGGTCTGATCTGAAGCCCACCCACCCCTATGCCGGGGCCCTTCTGGCTGCCTTCCGGGCGGGAGCCATGGCCCTCCGTGGAGGCAGGAGCGACTGCGACACTCCCGCCACCGGGGAGGAGGTCAAGTCTTTCCTCGCTGCCAGGCTGGGAAAGGTTCCCGAAAGTGTCCCAGAGCACCTGACCCATGGGGAATTCTTTCTCCTGGCAGGGGAACTGCTGTAATGGAAGGGAGGCCCATCAAAAAGATGGGCCTCCCTTTTGGACAGAAGAAAAAATTTCATTCGGCAGGATTTTCCCAAAAAAGTACTTGCGCCGGAAGGAAAATTGTGTTACAATACTTTTCACGCAGGTGTAGTTCAATGGTAGAATGTCAGCTTCCCAAGCTGAACACGTGGGTTCGATTCCCATCACCTGCTCCAGATCGGAGCAAGCCATAGATGCTTGCTCCGATTTTTCGCCTCAAAAGCGGGAGAGGAGGCGGGCCATGGCCCCCAAAATTTTGTTGTCAAGAAGTAAAAGCAGCGCCGAGGCCTATGAGAAGGCGGTGGAGGCCGCCGGTGGAGCGCCCACCTCGGCGTATTGTCCCCAGGTGGACATGAGCTACGACGGGCTGATCCTCTGCGGCGGGGATGATGTGGATCCCAGCCGGTACGGCCAGGAAAACCGGGGCTCCAAGGATATTGATCTGGACCGGGACGCTGCCGAATTTGCCCTTATCGAGGCCTATCTTCAGGCAGGTAAGCCCATTCTGGGCATCTGCCGGGGCCATCAGATCCTGAACATTGCCTTGGGAGGAACACTGATCCAGGACTTACCTGCCCCGGCGGGGCTTTTTCACACCTATGACAGCGAGAAGGAGACCGAGCGGGTCCACCCGGTCCACGCCGCTCCGAGGAGCTGGTTTGGGGAGACTTGGGGCGACCTGTTTGCGGTGAATAGCCACCATCACCAGGTGGCGGACCGGCTGGGGGAGGGCTTTGTACCCATGCTCTGGTCGGAGAGTGGGGTGGTGGAGGGGATGCTCCATGAGAGCCGTCCGCTCCTTTGTGTCCAGTTCCACCCTGAACGGATGTGCCTGGACCACCGCCGGGCGGACACGGTGGACGGCTTTCCCATTTTCCAGAAATTTCTCCAAATGTGCGCGAAGTGATAAAAAACGGGAGAGCGGCGGTATTTATACCGCCGCTCTCCCGTTTTTTCACCACTCGATCTGCCCAAACAGCTCCCCAATAGGGCCCTGAAGCACCAGGTCGGCAGAGTGGTCGGCGGGGGTGGGAGCCTTGTTGACGATGACAAGCCGCTTTCCACGGTAGTAATTTATCAGTCCGGCGGCGGGGTAGACCGCCAGAGAGGTGCCCCCAATGATGAGAAGGTCAGCCATCCGAATGGCTTCTACTGCCCCCTGGAGGATCTCCTGGTCCAGTCCCTCCTCGTAGAGTACCACGTCGGGCTTGATGAGCCCTCCACAGGCGTCGCACCGGGGGGCTCCGTCACTTTCCTTTACGTACTTGGCGTCAAAAAGCTTGCCGCAGTGGATGCAGTAGTTTCGGTGGACGCTGCCGTGGAGCTCATAGACCCGTCTGCTGCCGGCGGCCTGGTGGAGCCCGTCGATGTTTTGGGTCACCACAGCGGCAAGGTGCCCCCGGACCTCCCATTCCGCCAGCCTTTGGTGGGCGGTGTTGGGCTTTGCGTCCAGATAGAGCATCTTATCCTTGTAGAAGCGGTAAAAGGCCTCAGTCCTGGATTCAAAATAGCTGTGGCTGATGATGGTCTCGGGAGGCTCGTCATACTTCAGGTTGTAAAGCCCGTCCACACTGCGGAAATCGGGGATACCGCTCTCGGTGGATACCCCGGCGCCCCCGAAAAAGACCGCCCGGGAGCTCTCCCGAAGCCATTGAGCTAAAGTTTTCAGTTCTGCCATAGCTTTACCCCTGCCCGCACTTCTCGGCATCGATGGCCAGCACCACCATGAGGGAGGCTAGAGCGTTGGACGGATCTTCCACCTCGATGACATAGGTGTCGGTCCACTGGAACAGCTCCTTGCTGATGACAGCGATGGGCCCCTGGCTGGGGCTCTCAATGGTGTAGTCCCACCCCCAGAAGTCACCCGCTACCTCCCAGTCGGCAATGTCCATAGAAAACCGGGGGTGGAGCAGATCGAATTCCTTCTGGAGACAGCCCCAGTATTCCTCTCCGGCGTAAAATTCAAACTTGGGCAGGAAGGTGAATACCTTTTCCTGTACCGTGCCGATATGGTTGCCGTAGGGGTCCAGGATATGGAGACAGTGGCCCCAGCTCAGCTTGCCCTCCACGGTGAAAAGAGTGTTGCCCTCCTCGTCGTAGATGTCATAGCTATCGAACCAGGAGAAAAGACGCTGCTTGAACAGTAATTTCATGAAAAAACCTTCTTTTCCGCAATGAAAAAGCGGGAGGCAGACGCCTCCCGCTTTGCTGTTATTCCTCGCCCTCGGGGGCGTCGGCGGTATCCTCGCCGTCGTGCTTGTGGCAGCAGCCATGTCCTCCGTGGCCGCAGCAGTGCTTTTCCTCGTCGTTGAGGTCAATGGCGAAGCGGTCACCGCAACCGGGACATTCCACCACGCCGGCCTCCAGAACATCCTCGTCAATGACGATGTCGGCGCCGCAGGTGGGACAGGCTACCTCGAAGAAATCCTCGTCCTCGTCGTAGTCATCATAGTTGTCCTCATCCTCATCATAGACGAGCTCTTCCACATCGGAGAGGTCTTCAGAGACAGCGTCCAGCTCTTCGCCCAGATCCTCCATGTCGTCCTCCAGAGCCTCGATGGAAAGTCCCATCTCCTCCAGGATGCCGATCATCACTGAAATGAGCTTGCCCTCCTTGGATTTCTCGGTGTCCAGGTTCAGGCCCTCAGCCAGGCCTTTCAGGTAAGCGACCTTCTCAGAAATAGTCATAGTAAACTCCTTTTCTATAGGTTATCATGCTCTGCTTTGGGCGCATGGCCGTTTCGCTTTCCCTTCGACTCGGGCTGGTAGGCAGTCCATGGACTGCCATCACGCCCTCGCTCTGATCTAAGCGTCCCTATGCGCCTAAACTACGCACTTAACCCTTGCAGCGCTCAAGATACTCGCCGGTGCGGGTGTCGATCTTGATCTTGTCGCCGGGGTTGATGAAGAGAGGCACCTTGATCTCGGCGCCGGTCTCCACGGTGGCTGGCTTGGTCACGTTGGTAGCGGTGTCGCCCTTGACACCGGGGTCGGACTCGGTGACCACCAGCTCTACGAAGTTGGGGGCCTCCACGCCCACTACCTTCTCCTTGTAGATCATAAGCTTGCACATGGTCTCCTCCTTCACGAAGGCGAAGCCATCGGGCAGGTCACCCTGAGAAACGGGCACCATGTCGAAGGTCTCTTGGTCCATGAAGTAGTAGAGGTCGCCGTCGTTGTAACTGTACTGAGCATCCTTGCGCTCGATATAAGCGCTCTCGAACTTGGCGGTGGGGTTGAACGAGGTCTCGGTCACGCCGCCTCCCAGAACGTCCTTCATCTTGGTGCGCACAAAAGCGGCGCCCTTGCCGGGCTTCACGTGCTGGAACTCGACCACCTGCATGACCTTGCCGTCCATCTCGAAGGT
The DNA here is from genome assembly GCA_910585735.1 of uncultured Oscillospiraceae bacterium. GTDB lineage: Bacteria > Bacillota > Clostridia > Oscillospirales > Oscillospiraceae > Vermiculatibacterium. Next base: position 15,870 of record CAJUEU010000042.1, read on the forward strand.
CACGC
>CAJUEU010000043.1 GCA_910585735.1 uncultured Oscillospiraceae bacterium
ACGTGCTGGAACTCGACCACCTGCATGACCTTGCCGTCCATCTCGAAGGTCACGCCGTTGCGGAACTCGCCTGCGGTAATAGTAGCCATTGGATTCATCCTCCCAAAAATGATTCAACATGAAAATGTTTGATATAGGCTCCCATATTTTACCCTATCATGCCGGTTTTTGCAAGGGCTTTTCCATGATTTTATACAGAACGGCAAAAAAATACCAGCCCAGGGGGGAAGAGGCGGGAAAAAGCGCTGGAGGGAGGCCGGAGATTGCCCTCTCAAAATTGACAAAAAGGCAGGAATATGTTATATTATATAATCCACGCAGCAAACAGGGAAGGGAGGGAAGGCCATGTGGCTTTCCAGGGATTGGAAGGATTATGAGCTCATCGACTGCGGCGGCGGAGAAAAGCTGGAGCGCTGGGGCAAGTATATCCTGGTCCGTCCTGATCCCCAGGCTATTTGGAACACACCGCGTACCGATCCCCGCTGGAATACGGCGAATGCCCGGTATGCCCGCTCCGCGTCGGGAGGGGGAGCGTGGACCAGGAAGGAGGTCCCTGAGCGCTGGACCGCCCGGTATAAGGACCTGACCTTCAACGTGAAGCCCATGAACTTCAAGCACACCGGGCTCTTTCCTGAACAGGCGGCCAACTGGGATTTCTGCGGGGACCTGATTCGGAACGCCGGCAGGCCCGTTTCGGTATTGAACCTTTTTGCCTACACGGGCGGCGCCACCGTGGCCTGCGCCGTGGCGGGAGCCAGTGTGTGCCATGTAGACGCGGCCCGGGGCATGGTGGCCTGGGCCAGAGAAAACGCCCAGTCCTCCGGGCTAGCCGACGCGCCCATCCGTTGGATCGTGGACGACTGCGGCAAGTTCGTGGAGCGTGAGCTTCGCCGGGGACGCAGATATGACGCTGTCATCATGGACCCGCCCTCCTATGGCCGGGGCCCCTCGGGGGAGGTGTGGCGCCTGGAAGAGAACCTGTGGCCCTTTGTGGAGCTTGTTTCCCAGGTGCTGTCTGACCAGCCCCTTTTCTTCCTCATCAACTCCTACACTACCGGGCTGGCTCCCAGCGTGCTCACTTACATTTTGGAGACCCTGGTCACCAAAAAGCACGGCGGCCGCACCGAAAGCCAGGAGCTTGGCCTTCCTGTCACCAATACCGGCCTGGCTCTCCCTTGCGGCGCCACCGGGCGCTGGACGGCGGAGTGAGAAAGGAGTCTGCAGCGGGCGCCTGAGGACAGCCGCCACTGCCGTGCCAATCTGTAGGGGCCGATGTCCCCATCGGCCCGCTGTCAAAACCTGATTCAAGAGGTATTTGCTATGTCTCAACCCATCCTGAAAACCGAATCCCTCACCTTCTCCTATCCCTCGGAGGAGTCCGTCCCCAAGGCTGTGCTGGACGGGCTGAGCGTGGAGATCGATCCAGGGTCCTTTGTGGCTGTGCTGGGCCACAACGGCTCGGGGAAGTCCACCCTGGCCAAGCACTTCAACGCCATCTTGCTCCCCTCTGGGGGCACGGTGTGGGTGGATGGGATCGACACCACCGATGAACAGCGGCTTCTGGATATACGCCGGGTGGTGGGTATGGTCTTCCAGAACCCGGACAACCAGATCGTGGCCAATGTGGTGGAGGAGGACTGCGCCTTCGGTCCTGAGAACCTGGGGGTGGAGCCCCGGGAGATCCGCCAGCGGGTGGACGACGCCCTGAAGGCGGTGGGGATGTACCACCTGCGGGAGCACGCCCCCCATCTCCTCTCGGGCGGCCAGAAGCAGCGGGTGGCCATCGCCGGAGTGCTGGCTATGAAGCCCCGGTGTGTGGTGCTGGACGAGCCTACCGCCATGCTGGACCCCATTGGCCGGAAAGAGGTGATGGAGACGGTGAAGCGGCTCAACCGGGAAAACGGGGTCACCGTGGTCCTCATCACCCATCACATGGACGAGGCCGCCCAGGCCGACCGTCTCATCGTTATGTCGGACGGGAAGATCATTGCCGACGGCCCGCCCCGTGAAGTGTTCCAGGACGTGGAGGGCCTGAAGGCCGCCGGCCTCACGGTGCCCGAGACCGTAGAGCTTCTCTACGAGCTGCGCCGGGAGGGCCTGGACCTCCCCCTGGACGCCCTCTCCGACGAGGAATGCGCCAAGGCCATCTATGCACTTCTCTCGAAGTAGGGGCGCACAATGTGCGCCCGCCTGTAAAACCTCCCAAATCTGATTCGGGCGCACATTGTGCGCCCCTACAAACAAGAGGTCATGTCTCTATGGAACCCATTATTCAGACTGAAAAATTATCCCACATCTACTCCGCCGGGACCCCCTTCCAGCACGCTGCCCTGGAGGAGGTGGATTTTTGCGCCTATCCTGGAGAATACCTGGGCATCATCGGCCACACCGGCTCGGGAAAATCCACTCTCATCCAGCACCTCAACGGTCTTTTGAAGCCGACCTCGGGCAAGGTGCTTGTGGAGGGGAAGGACATCTGGGAGAGCAAGGAGGCCACCCGCCGAGCCCGGTTCCGGGTGGGCCTGGTGTTCCAGTACCCCGAGTACCAGCTTTTTGAGGAGACGGTCTATAAGGACATTGCTTTCGGCCCCAAAAACATGGGGCTGGAGGAGCGGGAGGTGGACCGCCGGGTGCGGGAGGCCGCCCGATTTGTGGGTCTCACCGACGCACAGCTGGAGGCTTCTCCCTTTGAGCTCTCGGGCGGCCAGAAGCGAAGAGTGGCCATCGCCGGGGTCATCGCCATGGAGCCCGCAGTCCTCATTCTGGACGAGCCCACTGCCGGGCTGGACCCGGTGGGGGTGGAGCAGATCCTGGGCAACATCCGGGACTATCACAAAGAGAAAAACGCTACCGTCATCATTGTCTCCCACTCCATGGAGGAGATGGCCCGCACAGTGGACCGTCTGGTGGTGGTCAACGACGGCAAGCTGCCCTTTGAGGGGACGCCCCGGGAGGTTTTTGCCCACGGGGAAGAGCTGGAGGCCATGGGCCTGGGGATCCCCCGCATGACTCGGGTCTTCCGCCGCCTTCATGAACTGGGCGCTACGGTGGATCCCTCGGTCTACACGGTGGACCAGGCCAAAGCCGCTGTTTTGGATGCGCTCAAGAGGGGAGGTAAGGCGTAATGGCACTGAAGGACATTACCCTAGGCCAGTTCTTCCCGGGCAAGACCATCCTGCACCGGCTGGACCCCCGGACCAAAGTGCTCCTCACCGTCTTTTTTATCGTGGCCCTTTTTATGGCCCGGAACATTTTGGGCTACGGTCTGTGCGCCACCGCCCTGCTCACCGGGATCCTGCTGTCCAGGGTGGGCTTCAAGGCGGTATTTAAGGGCCTGAAGCCTGTGTTCGTTATTGTGGTCATCACGGCGGTGCTCAACCTTTTTTATACCGTGGGGGAGGGGGAGCCTCTGCTCTCCTTCTGGATCTTTAACATTTACTGGGAGGGTGTGCGTACAGCCTTCTTTATGGTCCTTCGGATCATGATGCTCATCTCCTGTACCTTCCTCCTGACCTACACCACCTCGCCCATTCGGCTCACCGACGCTCTGGAGAGCCTGCTGGGCCCCCTGAAAAAGCTCCACATTCCCATCCATGAGCTTACCATGATGATGTCCATTGCCCTGAGGTTCATCCCCCTGCTTATTGAGGAGACCGATAAGATCATGTCGGCCCAGAAGGCCCGGGGGGCTGACTTTGAGACCGGGAACCTTCTCCAGCGGGCCAAGGCCCTGATCCCTCTTCTGGTGCCCCTTTTTATCTCGGCCTTCCGCCGGGCGGATGAGCTGGCGGTGGCCATGGAGTGCCGCGGCTATCACGGGGACGAGGGCCGGACCCGGATGAAGGAGCTCCGCTACGCCGGCAAGGACTACGTGGCCATTCTGCTGGGATTTGCTCTCTGCGCCGCCATTTGGGGCGTTAACCTTTTGGGTGTATTTTGAGATTTGAGGAGTTCCCATGAGAAACATCGCTTTACAACTGATGTACGTGGGCACCGCCTACCACGGCTGGCAGATCCAAAAAAACGCCGTCAGCGTGGAGGAGACCCTGGAGAAGTGTCTGGAGCTGGTGGTGGGCCACCCGGTGAAATGCACCGGGGCGGGACGCACTGACGCCGGAGTCCATGCCCGTACCTATATCGCCAATTTCAGGACCGATTCCCGGATCCCTTTGGACCGGCTGCCCCTGGCGGTGAATACCCGCCTGCCTGACGACATTGTGGTCACCCGGGCGGTGGAGGTCTCCCCGGACTTCAACGCCATCTCCTCCTGCGACCGAAAGGAGTATACTTACCGTATCTATAACTCCCGGATCCGCAACGCTTTCTTTGTGGATCGGGCCTGGTTTTATCCCAAGCGTCTGGACGAGACCGTTATGGCTGCGGCGGCAGAGAGGTTCGTAGGCACTCACGATTTTGCCGCCGTACGCAGTGTAGGTACCGACGTACGTTCCACTGTCCGTACGGTCTACTACTTCGAGGTGGAGCGGCAGGGGGATCTCATCGACTGCCGGGTGTGCGCCAACGGCTTTCTTTACAACATGGTCCGGGCTATGGTGGGTACCATCGTCTATGCCGCTGAAGGGAAATTCCCTCCTGAGGCGGTGAGCGACATCCTGGAAGGGAAGTGCCGCACCGATGCCGGGCCCACCGCCCCGCCGGGGGGGCTTTACATGACCCGGCTGTGGTATCATGAACCCGGTCTGACTGGGGAGGAGATGACATAGGATGGACAAGGAGGAAAACCGCAAACGCTATCCCCTTCGCCGGACTATGGCATTTCTCACCACCCTGGCCCTGGTCCTGGGGGCGCTCTTCCTGGTGGTCAACTGGCAGAAGCTGAACTTCGACTACATCCGCCGTTGGTGGACCTACCGCACCTTGGAGCGGAACGAGAGCGGCCAGGCCCAGTCCTTTGCCTATGATGGGGGAGCGGGAAGCCTATTCACCCGCTTGGGGGACGACCTGCTGGTCTGCTCCAAGTCCGGCGTCCGGCTCTACTCCGCCGGAGGGACCGCCTATGTGGAAAAGACCTGCACCCTGAAGAATCCCGTGGTGGTCACCGGCGGCTCGTCCGCCCTGGTCTACGACGCGGGAGGGACGAGTCTCTATGTGTACCGGGACAGGGAGGAGGTATTCTCCCTGGAAACAGAGCCGGGGCAGGCCATTCTCTCGGCCAACCTGAATGCTCAGGGCCTTCTGACTGTGGCCACCCAGGCCAGTGGAGTCAAGGGCTCTGTGACCGTGTATGACTCTGAATTTCGCCTGAAGTTCGGGGTGAACCTGTCCTCCCGTTTTATCACGGACGCCATTCTCTCCCCCGATGGAAGAACTCTGGCCCTGGCCACTTCGGGACAGACCGGCGGCACCTACGACAGTCAGATCGACTTTTATACCTTTCCCCGCTCCGCTGAGGACACCACCCCTGATAAGGTCTGCCGCCTGGGAAACAACGTGGTGCTTAAGCTGAACTGGAGCGCCGACCCGCTGCGGGTCCTGGGGGAGAACGCCCTGGTCCTGGTGAATGCCGATGGCACTGAGGCGGGGAGCTATTCCTACAACTGGAGGTATCTCAAGGGCTACGCTCTGGACGGGGACCGGGGCTGTTCCTTGCTCCTGGGCCGTTACCGGGCGGGCACCGAGGCCGATCTGGTCAATGTGGATTTTTCCGGCCAGGAGACTGCCTCTCTGGAACTGAACTGTCAGGTCTTGTCCATGTCGGCGGCTGGCCGGTATCTGTCTGTGCTGACGGTGGACCAGCTCACCATCTACAGTGACGACCTGCGGGAGTACCACATTACCGAAGAGCTCCAGGGAGCCCGTAAGGTTCTCCAGCGGCCCGACGGCTCGGCGCTTCTCATTGCCGGCGAGACAGCCCGGCTTTATCTGCCCGACTGATTTTTAAGAAACGAGGTAAACTGCTATGCCCCCTATCCTGCTGGATGTGCTTTTGATCGCTGTCCTGCTCTTTTTTGCCTTTCGGGGCGCCAAGAAAGGCTTTGTACTGACCCTGTGTTCTCTGGTGGCCGTGGTGGTGGCCTTTCTGGGGGCCAATATCCTGGCTGACACCATGGCTCCCAAGGTGGCCGAAGCCCTTCAGCCCAAGCTGGAGGCCGTTATTGAGGAGAGCCTTACCGAGGCTTTGAGGAATACCCAGTTCACTACTTCGGATGGAGATGTAGCCGCCTCCACCGAGGAGATCTCGCTGAGCGGCGTGCTGGAGGTGCTGCAGGAGAATGCCCTCTACAAGCAATTTTTAAGCGGTGTGGAGAAGGCCCTGGAGGAGGGAGCCGCCACCACGGCGGCCACCGCCGCCGCCCGGGTGGCCGCCGTGGTGGCCGCCCAGTTGGCCAGGGGGCTTATCTTCCTGGTGGGCTTTGTGGTGGTGCTCTTAGTCTGGACCCTGCTCAGCCACGCCTTGGACCTGGTGGCCAAGCTGCCGGTGCTCAATACCCTCAACAACGGCCTGGGCGGGCTTATTGGCCTGGTGAAGGGCGTGGCCATCGCTTATGTGGCAGTGTGGGCGCTCTACAGCCTTACCGGCTATGTCTCTACTGAGATGATGGAGCAGACCTTCCTCTTCAAATTTCTGGCTCTTCACAGCCCACTGGATCTCTTGCTGATGAAGGACCTTCCAAAACTGCCCGAGCCTTCCTGAACCGGCAAAAAAATTCCCTGAGGATTTCATATCCTGTTCATATTTTCAGATTAGAATGATAGCCTTGAAGGGGTCATGCCCCTGGGACGCCGGGAGAGCCCGGACGAAAGGAGTTGAATGTTATGCAGCCCACACTGTGTTCCAGATGCAATAAAAATGTGGCCGTGGTTTTTGTCCAGCGGATGGAGAATGGGGAAAACAAGACGGAGGGGCTTTGTCTTTCCTGTGCCCGGGAGCTGGGGATCAAGCCTGTGGATGATATGATTCAGAAGATGGGCCTTACCGACGATGATGTGAAGGACCTCACCGATGAGATGATGTCCGCCTTTGGCGGTGCTGAGGACAGCGTGGACGGGGGCGATGGGGAGGACGACCAGGACGAGGGTAAGACCGCTACATTTCCGTTTCTGAGCAAGCTCTTCGGCGGGGCCGCCTCTGCCGGCGCTCCGGCGGAGCCCGCTCCCGAGAAGGGGGAGGAGACTGCGCCTTCCAAGGGCGGCAAGGAGGAAAAGAACGGCAAGGGCAAGGAGGGCAAGCGGAAGTTCCTGGAGAGCTACTGCATCTCCCTGACCAATAAGGCCGCCGAGGGAAAGCTGGATAATATCATCGGCCGGGATGAGGAGATCGCCCGGACCATCCAGATCCTCAACCGCCGTCAGAAGAACAATCCCTGCCTTATCGGTGAGCCTGGCGTGGGCAAGACCGCCATTGCCGAGGGGCTCGCCCTGCGGATCCATAAGGGGGAGGTGCCCTATAAGCTCCAGGATAAGGAGGTCTATCTGCTGGACCTTACCGCCCTGGTGGCGGGCACCCAGTTCCGGGGCCAGTTTGAGTCCCGGATGAAGGGTCTCATTGACGAGGTTAAGAGGCTGGGCAATATCATTCTCATGATCGACGAGGTCCACTCCATCGTGGGGGCGGGGGACGCCGAGGGCAGTATGAACGCCGCCAATATCCTCAAGCCTGCCCTTTCCCGGGGGGAGATCCAGGTCATCGGGGCCACTACCCTTACCGAGTACCGCAAGTACATCGAGAAGGATTCGGCCCTGGAGCGCCGGTTTCAGCCGGTGATCGTGGAGGAACCCTCCATCGAGGACAGCGTAAAGATCATGGAGGGCATCGCCCCCTACTACGAGAAGTTCCACTTTGTCTCCATCTCTCCCGCCATGTGCCGTGCCGCCGTCACCATGTCCGAGCGGTATATTACCGACCGCTACCTTCCCGACAAGGCCATCGATCTCATCGACGAGGCGTGCTCCGATGTGAACCTTCACAACAAGGCTTTGGCCCGGGAGAGCCAGGTAAAGAAAGCCTTGGAGGAGCTCACGGCCCAGCGGGAGGCCATGGTCAGCGAGAACAGCAGCCGGGACTATAAGAAGCAGAACGACCTGAAGGCCATCGAGGCCCGTCAGGCCGAGCTTCGCAAAAAGCTTTCCTCCCTGGCGGGAGAGCACGCTATTCTGGCAGCCAACCCCGGCCAGGAGGCCGGCGTGAAGGATAACGAGCGGGAGCAGGAGAGTCTGAAAAACGAGCTGACCAAGCTCACCGACGAGCGCTCCAAGCTTCTTTCGGCCGACCAGCCTCAGGATAACTATGAGCAGCTGGCCCAGCTCAAGAGCAGAGAGCTTCAGCTTCAGGAGGAGCTAAGCAAGCTGGAGGCCATGTCGGCGCCCCAGCTGACCATGGAGCATCTGGCCCGGGTCATCGAGCTGTGGACCAAGATCCCCGCCTCCCAGATCCAGGAGCAGGAGTACGAGCGGCTGGCCAAGCTGGAGGACCGGCTGAAGGAGCATATCATCGGCCAGGATGAGGCGGTCTCCGCCGTGGCCGCTGCCGTCCGCCGTGGCCGGGTGGGCATCGCTTCCAAGCGTAAGCCCGTGAGCTTTATCTTTGTGGGCTCTACCGGCGTGGGTAAGACCGAGTTGGTGAAGCGGCTGGCTCAGGATATGTTCAACTCGCCCGAGTCCCTTATTCGTTTGGATATGTCGGAATTCATGGAGAAGTTCTCGGTGTCCCGAATCATTGGCTCTCCCCCGGGCTACGTGGGCTATGACGAGGCGGGCCAGCTCACCGAGAAGGTGAGGAGAAAGCCCTATTGCGTCATCCTCTTTGACGAGATCGAGAAGGCCCATCCCGACGTGCTCAATATCCTTCTCCAGATCCTGGACGATGGACACATCACCGATGCCCAGGGGCGTAATGTGAACTTTGAGAACACGGTCATCGTTATGACCTCCAACGCGGGTTCCACCACCGGCTCCACCGGGGCTGTAGGCTTTGGCCGCAGTGAGGCCGAGCAGGGGAAGGCCAAGGCCCTCAAGGCCCTGGAGGGCTTTCTTCGTCCCGAGTTCATCAACCGGGTGGACGAGATTGTTTACTTCAACAAGCTCTCTGAGGACAACTTCAAGGCCATTGCCGCCATTATGCTCACCGAGCTTACCGGGAATCTCCGGGACAAGGGCATCGTGTTCCAGTATGACGAGAGCCTGCTGGACTATCTGGTGAAAAAGTCCTACTCCCAGACCTATGGGGCCCGGAATCTCCGCCGTCAGATCCAGAAGGACCTGGAGGATCCTATCGCCACCAAGATCATCAACAGCTATCTGGAGCCTATCTCCCGCATTACGGTCACCGCCGCCGGGGAAGAGCTCGACCTCATCTCTCAGTGAGAGGTTCCGTGGGTCGGCCCACATAAGGTTTCCAAAGTCTCCTTTTGAACAAGGGGGCTCATATTCAAAAGCTGTGCGTTTGGATACCATAAACAAAGAATTCTCCCGGAGATCAGTCTCCGGGAGAATTTTTCAGGTCATGGCCTTCCTTTCCGGGAAGCTCCCCTTCAAATCGGAATCCATTGACCTCCAGGGCGTGGATCTCCAATCCTTTTTTCATGGCGTAGGTCACGGTATACATGGTGCCTCCCAAAGTGCCGTCAAAGGCGGCGATGAGCAGGGAGGACCGATCCACCATATATCGGTTGCGGCGGAGCATGCAGGCTCGGTCATAGTGCCGCTGTACCATGGTTTCATAATCGCACAGTCCCACCAGGGAAAAGTATCGGTCCCGGTCGGCCTCACTCCACCGGGAGGCTTGCTCCTCACAGGGAATGGCGGCTTCTACCGTGATCCCCGGCCTTTGGCCCCGAAGAGCCTGGACCGCCTCACAAAAGTAGAGGTCGCAGCCCTGGGCCATGCCGCAGATAAAGTGGCGGTAGCCCCGGTCGTAGGCATTCTCCAGCGCCTGGGCGATATCGGCTTTCAGCTTGAGACACCGGGGATCAGACTCGTCCTCTCCCCAGGGGAGCTTGTTGGGCCGGTGCCCGGTAAAGCAGCAGGTGTCTTTTTTGTCCATAGTGCCGGGCTCCTCTCCAGAATGGGGTCTATCTTAATTATTTTACTTGACCTGTCCCGGTTCGTCAAGGCGGAGCCGGGATTTTTACTCTGAAAATCCCGGCTCCGGCTGGGTAAAAATTTGCCTTTTGGCAAAAAAGTGGTATACTTTATCTATCAAAACGAGAAAAAAGAGGAAAATACCATGCCAAAATTCGCTGACCCGGAGGAAAAATTTCAATGGCTCACCACGGCTCCCATTCCAGGCCTGGTGGGCAGCCTGGCGGTGCCCACCGTCATCAGTATGCTCATTACATCCATTTATAACATGGCCGACACTTATTTTGTTGGCTCCCTGGGGAAAAGCGCCCAGGGGGCGGTGAGTGTGGTGCTTCCCCTTATGGCGGTGATCCAGGCCATCGGCTTTACCTTCGGCAACGGGGCGGGAAACACCGCCTCCCGGCTGCTGGGCCAGCAGAAGCGGGAGGAGGCTGAGACCGTGGCCGCCACCGGCTTCTTCTCCGGGGTGTTCATGGGGCTCTGCTTTGCCCTTTTGGGGGAGCTTTTCCTGGAACCTCTTGTGAATTTGCTGGGCGCTACCGACACCATCCGTCCCTTTGCCATGGACTATGCCCGGTACATTCTCATCGGTGCTCCCTACATGGTGGGAGCCCTGTGCCTCAATAACCTGCTTCGTTTCGCGGGAAGCGCTGCCTACGCCATGGTGGGCATCACCGCCGGCGGTATCCTGAACATGATCCTGGACCCTATTTTCATCCTCCCCTGGGGCTTCAATATGGGGGTGGCGGGAGCCGCCCTGGCCACCATCCTCAGCCAGCTTGTGAGCTTTCTCATCCTTTGGTTCAACACGGGCCGCAACGGCACCATCCCCATCCACCTGCGCCGTTGGAAGGTGAAAAACGGTCCCCTGTTCCAGGTGGTAAAGGGGGGGCTGCCCTCCTTCTCACGGCAGGCCCTGGCATCGGTGGCCGCTATCTTCCTCAACTGGGCGGCCCGACCTTATGGAGACGCCGCCATTGCCGCCATGGGGATCGTCAATAAGGTCAGTATGTTCTCCGGCTCGGCCATCATCGGCTTCGGCCAGGGCTTCCAGCCGGTGTGCGGCTTCAACTTCGGGGCCCGGCTCTACCACCGGGTACGGGAGGCCTACTGGTTCTGCGTCAAGCTGGGCACCGGGGTGCTGGCTGTGGTAGCCGCACTGGTTTTTGTTTTTGCCGGGCAGATCGTCCACGCCTTCCAGCCTGGAGACGCTGAGGTGGTGGCCCTGGGAACCCTGGCTCTCCGCTGCGCCATGGCGGCCTTGCCCACCATGGCCTACTCTACCACCAACAACATGATGCTTCAGACCGTGGGGGAGACCGGCCGGGCCACCCTGCTCTCCGCCGCCCGGCAGGGGCTCTTCTTTATCCCAGCTATTCTGATCCTGCCCTGGATCTTTGAGTTCAATGGGGTCATGCTGGCACAGCCTGTGGCCGACGTCTGCGCCTGCCTGCTGGCGGTGCCTCTCTCCACCGGCTTTTTGCGGAAAATGAAGGTCATGGAGGCGGAAAAAGACTTGCAAAGTTGAGCCTGGGAGGTTATACTGAACAGGTAAGGACCACAAAATAACCATCAAAGGAGGAACAGTCTGTGGACATTTGCGGCCGAAGTATCAGTTGGGACGGCGATGTTCCCTTACGGAGCAGGCGGCGTCCGGCGTTCCTCCCTGTGAGAACGCCGGGCTGACGCTCCGCGCTTTCTGTATGGAAACATCGCCCCGCCGGTAGGTACGCTCCTTACCGGCGGGGCTTTTGTTCCCGCGGTGCTTCCTCGCTGTACGGGCCTGAGGGGTCAGGCCACACTTTCGACAGGAGGAACCGACATGGAAAACAATGTGAATTTGAATTTGGACCTGGAGCATGAAAGCCTACTGGAGCAGTGGAACGTCCTTCTGGAGGGCAAGCAGCTCCGGGCATTGAAGACCGAGCTGGCCGAGGCCAACGAGGTGGACATCGCGGAGTTTGTCACCGCCCTGGAGGAGGTAAAGACCATGCTTTTGGTCTACCGCCTGCTCCCCAAGGAGATCGCTTCCGATGTGTTTGCTAACCTGGAGCCTGAGGCCCAGGGAGCCATTATCTCCTCCATCACCGACAAGGAGATCGGGGAACTGGTGGACGACCTCTATCTGGACGATGCGGTGGACATGCTGGAGGAGTTGCCTGCCAGCGTGGTAAAGCGGGTGCTCAAAACTGCCAAGCCCGGCACCCGGCAGCTCATCAACCAGTTTTTGAACTACCCGGAGAGCTCGGTGGGCTCCATTATGACCGCCGAGTTTGTGGACATGAAAAAGGACATGACGGTGAAAGAGGCCATCGCCGCCGTCCGGGCTCACAGCGAGGAGAGCGAGGCCATCTACACCTGCTACGTCACCGATCCCCGCCGGGTGCTGGAGGGGGTGGTCACCCTCCGGGAGCTGCTGGTGGCCCGGGACGACCAGCGGGTGGAGGAGCTTATGTCCACCGATCTGGTGGCCGCCACCACCACCGAGGACCAGGAGGAAGCCGTCCAGCGGATCATGAAGTACGACTTCATCTCCCTGCCCGTGGTGGATCAGGAGGGCCGCCTGGTGGGCGTGGTCACGGTGGACGACATCATGGACGTCATGGAGGAGGAGGCCACCGAGGACATTGAGAAGATGGCCGCCATCACCCCCACCGATAAGCCATACCTGAAAATGACCGCCTTTGAAATTTGGAAGTCCCGTATCCCCTGGCTCATGCTGTTGATGATCTCGGCCACCTTCACGGGGATGATCATTGCCTCCTTTGAATCGGCGCTGGCCAAGTGGGTAGCCCTCACCGCCTTTATCCCCATGCTTATGGACACCGGCGGCAACACCGGCTCCCAGGCCTCGGTCACGGTGATCCGTGCTCTTTCCATCGGGGACCTGGAATTCTCCGATGTGTTCCGGGTGCTGTGGAAGGAGCTTCGGGTGTCCATCCTTTGCGCCCTCTCCCTGGGGGCGGTGAGCTTTATCAAGATCCTTCTGGTGGACATGCTGCTCATGGGCAACACCGGCATCACTTTGCCTATCGCCCTGGTGGTTTGTCTTACCCTGGCCCTCACAGTGGTCTGCGCCAAGCTGGTGGGTTGCTCTCTCCCCATGCTGGCCAAGAAGCTGGGCTTCGACCCGGCAGTGATGGCCTCCCCCTTCATCACCACCATCGTAGACGCCCTGTCCCTGCTCATCTACTTCCAGTTCGCAAATCTCCTGCTGGGACTGTAAAATTTGCAAAAACACGCCCCCGCCGGGAATTTCCCGGCGGGGGCGCCTACTCCGGCCCTATTCATCCTACCCTTTTCTAGATAGCTGATAGCCAACAAGGCCAAAAAGGACCACAAGGCCCACATATATACAAAGACCTCAAATTGGGACCAGAAATCGGACCCAACAAAAGCACTTCCGACCACGAAATATATCATCAGCGCAAACATTAGAAAAGCAGCAATTCTATAACTAAAAATAAACCCCCTGCCGAACCCTCGGCAGGGGGTTTACTCATTGTATGTCGTCCCCGTGGTGATCATCATGGTATCCCGCTTGGGAATAAAATCAATGGTGTAGCCCAGGCCCTCGATGAACTCCCGAACGGGGACACAGTCCATGCCTCCTACGGGGTAGATCCTGGTGTAATCCTCGGGGGAGAGCTTGTCCGCCCAGGGGAAAAGCTCGGCCATTTCGGTCAAGCTCACATAGTTCACCTCGCCGCCACAGGCTCGGTACAGGGGGAACTCCACCGGCTTCCCGTCCAGCAGGACGTCGGGCATCCAGGTGAGGAGCCGCCCCTTCATAAAGCTCTTGGGGCAGTCGCTGAGGGGCTGGAATCGGGGCTCTTCCCGGTCCTTATCCGCCAAAGTCTCCTTCCGCTGTTCCAACTCCTCCAGAAAGGTGGGGAGGGCCTCCCCGCACAGGTCCTGATAGGCCAAGGAGGAATTGTGGAAGGTGTTGGGGCACAGAAGGAACCAGAGAGCCAGCAGGGGAAGGAGGGCGGCCAGGGGCCGGGGCAGAACATCCTCGGACATTCGCCGGAAGAGCTTGAACCGGCGGGAGAGCCACCCGGTACAGTAAAAGGCCGAGCCAAACATGAGGAACAAATAAGCCAGCCAGATAATGTTTTTGATCCGCATGGGGTCGGCGCTGACCCCGCCCATGGCGTAAAGGGGAGGGGTATAGAGGGCGGCAAAGGCACAGAAACTCCCCACCACGATGAGGGGCGGGAAGGGGAAGGTGAGCCGGCGGTTGGTGTTCTTCCGTAAGGCCAGGGCAAAGAGCAGCGAAGCCAGCAGAAGGGCGGCGATCATCCGCTCGTCGGTCCAGACAGTAATGTCGGTTATGGCGTCCTCAAAGGAGCGAAGGATGGCGGTTATAGGATCCATGGGCTCGAAAAGAGACTGCCGAACGGCGTTGCCTGGGGCAGCTACACTGAGGGCCAGGCCACCGGCGGCAAAAAAGGTGACCAAAAGATTGTCCTTGGCACACTTGGGCCGATGGAGATAGGCCCCCAGGAACACCACAGCCAGAGAGGCCAAAGCATAGACCAGAGCGGTGCAGTAGTTGCCGCCTCCTACCAGGAAGGCTGTCAGGCAGCAGAGGGTCAGATGGAGCCACCGCCGGGGCCTTGGAGTCTTTTCCAGAGCCAAATGCTTGAGTTGTAACAGGATACCCACCACGCCCAAAGACCAGAAAACCATATAGTGGGCCGCACCGTTCCACCAATAGATCCCCTCGCCGGGAGAGGGAAGCCCCTGGACCGACAGCAGGGAGATCACACTCCCCAACACCAGTACAGCCCACCGGGGCAGCGTTTTCATGCTCCAGAGGGTGAAAAAGACGGGGAGGATGGTGATGGCTACCATGATGTAGGTAGTCCAGAGGTAATATTCTTCTCCGAATACGGCGGGCTGGAGAGAGAAGAGGACCACTGAGGAGTAGGTCCCCTGCCAGTTCTGGTAGGTATAAAGGATGTTGTCCCAGATGGCGGCCCAAAGGCTGTGACCATTTTGCAGGGCATAATATACCGGCACGCCGTAGCCCAGGTCATCGGCCATGGGAACAGCGTACTGGGCCAGAGACAGCATAGGGACCAGAGACAGCAGCAGGATCCCAAGGGCAACCGCCGCCGCGGCCTTGCGGGGACGCTCCATCTGCAAACACCTCCTTTTGAAAAAATAGCGAAAAAGAGGAGGCGCTTCGGTTCCCCGAAGCGCCTCCTGAATTGGTTGGGGAAGGATCGATTACTTCAGCTCCACCTTGGCGCCGGTCTCCTCGATCTTCTTCTTCAGCTCCTCGGCCTCGTCCTTGGAAACAGCCTCCTTGATAGCCTTGGGGGCAGCCTCGACCAGAGCCTTGGCCTCGCCCAGACCCAGGCCGGTGATCTCGCGGACCACCTTGATGACCTTGATCTTCTCGGGGCCGATGTCGGTGAGGACCACGTCGAACTCGGTCTTCTCCTCGGCGGGAGCGGCGGCAGCGCCACCGGCGGCGGGAGCGGCCATGGCGGCGGCGGAAACGCCGAAC
>CAJUEU010000044.1 GCA_910585735.1 uncultured Oscillospiraceae bacterium
GTCTACGTCACCCACGACCAGATGGAGGCCATGACCCTGGCCACCAAGATCTGCCTCATTGAAAACGGCGTTCTTCAGCAGTATGACGCCCCCCTCACGGTGTACGGACAGCCCAACAACACCTTCGTGGCCGACTTCGTGGGCAACCCCGCCATCAACTTTATTGAGGGCAAGGGGGCCCAGAGCACCGACGGTAGTATCGACCTTACCCTCTTTGGTTCGGCCCGGGCCACCTTCACCCCCAAGGCTCCCCTAAGCCTGAAGGAGTGGTACGCGCAGGCTGACGCTCAGGACAAGGAAAAGAAAGCCCTCCAGGCTGAGAAGGCCGCTCAGAAGGGCTATGTGGAAAAGAGCAACAAGGATACCGTCTTCCGTTACCATGTGGCCATGGTGGACGAGGAGGAGGACTTTGGAGACGAGGTGGAACTCACCGACGAGGACCTGGTCATCGGCGTCCGCCCCGAGTTCCTGTCCCTCAGCGACGCCGGCGCTCTGGAGGGGGAGATCTACTCCGCCATGCCCACCGGCATGGAGACCACGGTAAAGGTTCGGGTTGGAGACTTCCTGCTCACCGGCGTGGTTTTCGGCGGAGTACTTTATCAGATCGGTCAAAAGGTAAGACTGGACTTCCGGGGGGAGGATGTGGTATTATTTAGCCGTAGGAACGGACGCCTCATCACCCAGGGCAGTCTGACTGTCCAGTGAGTTTGTACCGCCAAAACCGGCGGGGCGTTTTCCGCGCCCCGCCGGTTTTTTATGAAGAGCGGGCAGGAGCCCACAAAGCCTGACATAGTCACCTGAAAGGAGACCCACCATGGTCAAATTGATTGCCTGCGACATTGACGGAACCCTTATCCCCTACGGCCAGACCGATCTGCCTCAGGCGCTTTTCCCCCTGGTCCGGGCTTTGGGTGAAAAGGGGATCCTGTTCTGCCCCGCCTCGGGCAGGCAATACCACTCCCTGCG
Source organism: uncultured Oscillospiraceae bacterium (assembly GCA_910585735.1). Lineage (GTDB taxonomy): Bacteria > Bacillota > Clostridia > Oscillospirales > Oscillospiraceae > Vermiculatibacterium. The sequence goes on from CAJUEU010000044.1 coordinate 967, forward strand.
CCGTCTTTTCGCCCCGGTGGCCGACACCGCCTGCTTCCTCTGTGAAAACGGCGCCGCCATTTTTGGTCCCGGCCCGGAGGAGGATACCGCCCCCCTCCTCTCCAAGACCGTCTTTCCCCGAAAGGAGGCCCTGGCGCTCTGCCGGGACATTATGGCCTGCCCCGAGGCGGACATTTTTATCTCCGGCCAGAACACCACCTATGTCTGCGGCTGTGACGAGACTCTGATCCACCATACCCAGTCCATTTTGGGCAACCGGCTCTCCGAGGTGAACGACCCGGAGGAGGTCGCTGAGGACATCATCAAGATTTCCGCCTACTGTCCCGGAGGCATTGCCGATACCTTTACCCGGCTGGGAACGTGGGGGAAGGTATTCCGCATGGCAGAGGCCGGACCCATGTGGGTGGACTTTACCCTCTCGGACAAGGGCACCGGCATCACCGCCCTGTGCCAGGCCCTTGGCATTGACCTCTCTGACGTGGCTGCCTTTGGAGACAACTGGAACGATCTTGCCATGCTCCAGACCGTGGGCCATCCCTGGCTCATGTCCAATGCCGACCCCAGACTGAAGGAATTGATCCCCCGGCACTGTGACGATCCGCTTGTGGTGATGGAGGCCATTCTGGCGGGAGAATATCCCGCCAAAGAATAGAACAGCGGCAAAGTTACCAGCCAAAAAGAATTACCGAGCAGGGATGGTTTTGCTATGAATACAGAAAAACGCCATATCGGCCGATCTGCAGAGCCGCCATTGTTTCTCTCAAAGGCATTGGAGGAGCCTGGCACGTCAGGATCAGCGATCGCAGTGATCGACACCGAGACAAATTTTCAAAACAAAGTCATGTCGATCGGGGCCGTAATTGCCGATGCAAAAACCTATCGGATAATGGACGCAATATATTATGTTATTACGCCTGAATGCACGGTCAGTGCAATGTATTCCGGCGCCTTATACATAACCAGGCCATTGGAACCGTGCAGTCGGTCCTTTGCGCTGGCCGATTTGCGGCGTATCCTTGCAGAGTATGACGTCCATTCCCTTTGCGCTTACAATGCATCCTTCGATCGGGAGCATTTACCTGAACTCCAACACTTTGGCTGGTATGATATTATGAAGTTAGCGGCTTATCGGCAGTACAATCACACAATTACAAATCATGCGAATTGTACGACTACCGGCAGATTAAGATCCGGCTACGGTGTGGAGCCTACGTTACAGCGGCTGCTGGAAGACCCCACCTATCACGAAACACACAATGCTTTACTGGATGCTCAGGATGAGCTCAAAATTATGGAGCTGCTGGGGCATCCATGGAAAACATACCATGAATTCGCCTATGTGGGCGGCGGAAAAACAGCACCTTGATCCGCAATCCCCAAAACGACTTTAGCTGTGAAGGAAACAAAGGAGGCCAGCCCATGAAAAAATCCATGTTCTGTCTCCTTGGGGCTCTGGCCCTCCTGCTCTCAGGCTGCACCCCCCAGGAGGAGCTCCCTTCCCTGGACGGCCTCTCCCCCTCACCCGAGGAACGGCTGACCGTCTATACCTCCCACAAGGAGGAGGTCTACGGCCCCATCGTCAAGGAGTTCGAGGAGCGCACCGGCATCTGGGTAGAGGTGGTCACCGGAGGCACCAACGAGCTTTTGGAGCGCATTCATGACGAAGCCGGAGAGCCCCAATGCGACGTGATGTTTGGAGGCGGCGCCGAAAGCCTCCAGCTTTTCGAGGACTGCTTTGAGCCTTACACCTGCTCCGACGCCGACCAGCTCAAGCCCGGCCTCCGCCGGGAAGGGGACCCCTGGACCCCCTTCTCCTCCCTGCCTGTGGTGCTCATCTACAACACCCGGCTGGTCTCCTCCGGGGAGCTTACCGGCTGGGCCGACCTGCTCTCCCCCCGTTGGAAGGGCCGGATCGCCTTTGCCGATCCGGCCGTATCGGGCTCCAGTTACACCGCCGCCGTCACCCTCATGTCCTGCCTGCCCGGCGATCCCTGGGACATTTTGGCCCGGTTTCAGGAAGCCCTGGGAGGAAACATCCTGTCCGATTCCGGGGACGTGACCGCCGCCGTGGATTCGGGCCGATGTTCGGTGGGGATCACGTTGGAGGAGACCGCTCTTAAAAATCTGGCCCAGGGGGCCAATATTGCCATCGTCTATCCTATCGAGGGTACCAGCAATCTCCCCGATGGCACCGCCCTGGTCAAAGGGGCGCCCCACCCCGGCAATGCCAAGGCTTTTCTGGAATTCGTCCAGTCTCCCGACGTCCAGACCCTGGTGGTGAGTCAGTTTGCCCGCCGCTCGGTGCGGACCGACGTAGCCGACCGGCAGGACCTGCCCAGCGCCGGAGCTTTCCCGGTCATTTCTTACGATGTGACCTGGGCCGCGGAGAACAAGGAGGATTTCCTCTTCCGATGGGCCCAGAGTCTTGAGGAGGTGGTACCATGAGCCGCGCTCCGTCCGGCGCCTCCTTTCAGCGGAAGCTGACCTGGACCTTTCTCATCGTGGGAGTCATCCCCCTGCTCATCTGCCTCCTCCTGCTTCTCAACATTTTTCGCCTCTCTCTGGTCCGAAGCGACCGCAGCAGCGCCGAAAGCCAGCTCTCCGCCCTTGAGGGCAGTCTTTCCGCTCTTCTCTCCTCCTGTGACGGCGTACTTTCCGACCTGAGCGGACAGCGGCTGGTAGCCGACGCAATGGCCCAGGAGGGAAAAAGCACTCTGGTCTACAACGCCCTTTACAACACCGCCGCCCCTTACCTGAAGGAGGCCGACTTCTCCCTCTACGACGCCAGTGGGGCGCTTCTCTATACCACCGGGCGGGGAGATGGGGGAAAGCCCCTCCCCGTCAACTGGGGTCTGTTGTGGGCCGCTCGCCAGAAGGGGAATACGGTTTTCCGGGCGGTCTCCCCCTACGACGCCCCCACCCGTGGAGCCATGGAGCTCTGCCGGGCCATTACCCTGGAAGGCCAGACCGTAGGCTACGCCGTGGCCCGGCTCTCCGAAGACCACCTGACCCAACTTTTCACCGGCCGGTATACCTCCGGCAGCAACGTACTTCTGCTGGACCCCTTTTGGGACGAGGTCTACTCCTCTCCAGCCATTCGGGAGACTTCCCTGGCCCTCCAGCTCCGCTCCCAGCTGCTGGAGGGCCGGAGCCTGGGCGCTGGTGGGGAAGAGGCCTACTCCCTTCTCCGGGAGGAGCGCAGCGGCTTTCTCCTTATTCTCCAGCGTCCCCGGCCCATGGCCGGCTGGGTCTCCAGACTCTTTTCCTTGGCCGCCACCATGTCGGTGCTGCTCTGCCTCACCCTCTCCCTGGCGGCGGCCTTGTGGTTCAGCCGCCAGCTCTTCCGGCCCATCCGCTCCCTCAACGACGCTATGGCCGCCGTGGAGGAGGGGGACCTGGAGGTCCGCATGGAGGTCACCGGCACCGACGAGCTCAGCCAGCTCTCCGGCCGGTTCAACCGCATGACCCAGCGGCTGGGAGAAAATTTAGAGGACTCCCTTCTGCAGCAGCGGGAGCTCTCGGCCGCCCAGGTCCGCATGATGCAGGCCCAGCTCAACCCCCACTTTCTCTACAACACTTTGGATACCCTGAAATGGCTGGGAAAGATCCACGACGCCCCCCAGGTCTCCACCATCTCAGCCGACCTGGCCCACATTCTGCGGCAGAGCATTTCAGGGGGACCCTTTGTCCCCCTTTCTCAGGAGCTCCTTCTGCTGGAAAAGTATGTGGAGATCCAAAAGATCCGATTTCCCGGGAAATTCACCTACACCATCCGGGCCGAGGAGGATCTGAAGCAGGCGCTGGTCCCCCGACTCATGCTCCAGCCCTTGGTGGAAAACGCCATCATCCACGGCTTTGAGGACGGAAGTCACGGCACGGTGACCGTCTCGGTCCGCCGGGCCGGGGAGGACATGGTCCTTACTGTGACCGACGACGGCTGCGGCATGTCCCCCGAAAGCCGGAAGCGGTTTCTCTCCCGGGACCCGGCCGCCTCGGGTCACCACCTGGGCCTTTACAACGTGGACGCCATCCTGCGGCTCCACTACGGTCCCGACCGGGGCCTGCGGCTCCTGTCCCATCCCGGGGACCGGGGCACCTGCATTCAAGCCATCCTGCCCATTCGGGAGGAGGAAGGAGGAGAAGCGCTATGATGAAAGTGGTCGTGGTGGAGGACGAGGCCCTGGTCCGCCGGGGCATTGTCCTCACGGTGGACTGGGCCGGCGTAGACTGCGCCGTGGTGGGAGAAGCCGCCGACGGCATGGAAGGCCTGGCGGTCATTCGGGAGACCCAGCCCGACCTCATTGTCACCGACATCAAAATGCCCAGGCTGGACGGCCTCGAGATGCTCCGTCAGCTCCGGGAGGAGGGCAGCCGGGCCCACGTCATCATCCTCACGGCATACTCCGACTTCTCCTATGCCCAGGCCGCCCTGAAGCTGGGGGCGGTGGACTTTCTGCTCAAGCCCTTTCAGGACGGAGAGCTGGAGGAGGCGGTCACCCGGCTCAGGAGCCGGGTGGGGAGCGGCGCTCCCCACCCCCTGGACCTGGAGGTCGCTGAGGAGGGCAAGGGCAAGTATGTGATGGAAGCCCTTCGATACATTGCTAAGCACTATAATGACCCGGAAATCAGCGTCAGCTCGGTGGCCCGGGACCTCGGGATCAGCGAGGGGCATTTGAGCCATGTGTTCAAAAAGGAGACCTCCCGTACCCTGGGCAGCTATCTCACCGACTACCGTATCCATGTGGCCATGGAGCTGCTGCGGGATTGCCGCAGCAAGGTTTATGAGGTGGCCGAGCAGGTGGGCTACCGGGACATCACCTACTTCAGCAGCACCTTTAAGCGTGTGGTGGGCCTGTCCCCCTCGGAATATCAGAAGCAGAGCCAGTAAGGGCGTTTTGGCCGCAGGCCAATACGCCCAGGACAGCCACTCTCACGAGGCGAGAGTGGCTGTCCCTTATAACTGTGGTGCGCCTGTCCCCCACGGAGCGCCAGAAGCAAAGCCTGTCAACCCCATTGGACAGACCGCAAGAACCGGTTCTCTTTCCCACAAATCATGACCTAAGCCGGAGGGGGCTTCCCCCTCCGGCTTCTTTTTCTCCGAATGGCATTTTTTACAACTTCCTTCCATTAAATAGATTTTCCTGGCATTTTCTGTCAATTCAGCCCTTGTTTTTCCTTAAATTTCTGAAATATCGTTTCAATATTCTTGACTTTTTCTCTATTTAAAGTTATGATAATTTCATCACACTTTTTTCTGTTTTCAGAAAAGAGTGAATAAAAGGAGGATCTGTCCATGAACAAGAAGAGACTTACCGCTCTGCTTCTGTCGGGCGTCATGATGCTGTCCCTGGCATCCTGCGGCCCCAAGGAGGAGAGCAAAAACCCCAGTGAGCCCCTGACGATCACCAAGACCGCCCAGGGCTACGGCGGAGAGGTCAGCGTTACCCTCACCTTCACCGACGGCGCCATCACCGATGTGGTGCTTACCGGCGACAAGGAGACCCCCGCCGTAGGCGGAGCCGCCTTGGAAACCCTGAAGACCCAGCTTCTGGAGGCCGGCTCGGCTGAGATCGACGGCGTCTCCGGCGCCACTGTGACCTCCTCCGCCGTCAAGTCGGCGGCGGCCGCCGCCATTGCCGAGGCCAAGGGCGAGAGCCTTCCCGAGGCCGGCGCGGTCAAGATGGCCCCCGGCACCTACACCGCCCAGGCTTCCGGCTTCTCCCTGCTTCAGCCCCTGGAGGTGAAGGTCACAGTCAGCGAGACCGCCATCGAGAGCATTGAGCTGGGCGACAACGCCGAGACCTATCCCTTCGTCACCGCCGCCATGGAGCGCATCGTGCCCCGGATGCTGGAGCACCAGTCTGTCCGCATTGACGCCATCACCGGCGCCACCGGCTCCAGCACCGGCATCAAGCTGGCCACCGAGGCCGCTCTGAAGGAGGCCCTCACCGCCGGCGGCAGCGACGCTTCGGCCATTGAGAACTTCTACACCGTGCCGGAGAAGGTCAACGCCCAGGAGACCCTTGAGACCGACGTCCTGGTGGTGGGTCTGGGCGGCTCGGGTACCGCCGCCGCCGTCAGCGCCGCTGAGGCCATGTATGCCGCGAACGGCAACGACCCCTCCAAGGTGAACGTTCTGGCCATCGACAAGGCCGGCAAATACGGCGGCACCTCCTGCATCACCGCCGACACCATGGGCATCAACGCCCCCGTCTATCAGGAGACCTACCACGGCGGCAAGGACTATGTGGACGCCGCCGAGATGATGGCCGACTGGCAGGACTTCACCATGGGCGACGCCAAGCAGGAGCTGCTGGACCTCTTCTTTGCCGAGAGCGGCAACACCATCGACGGCTGATCTCCCACGGCTTTGACTACGGCGAGGGCACCACCGAGGGCCAGGGCTGGGGCTTCGGCGGCCCGCAGCCCGGCTTCACCCCCCGGGACAAGTTCTGCGTCAAGTTCCAGTACACCGGCCAGGGCTACGGCAACTGGAAGAAGGAGACCGGTGAGATGTTCGACTCCATCATGGAGGACTACGTAGAGCTGGGCGGCAAGTACCTGCTGGAGATCGAGGCCACCGAGCTCATCTATGACGAGGCCACCAACATCGTCACCGGCGTGAAGGCCGTGGGCTACGATGGCACAGAGTACACCATCAACGCCAAGGTGGTCATCACCGCCACCGGCGGCTTCTCCAACAATGCGGAGCTCCAGGAGGAGTACCTGTCCAACGAGTATTACCCCTTGAAGGGCTCCTGGCTCATGTACGGCATGACCCAGAACGACGGTAAGATCATTGATTCCGCCCTGAGCATCGGCGCGGGCACCTATAACATCGGCATGCCTCCCATGGTCCACCTTCAGGGCTCTCCCGTCACCCTCCACGAGTATCCTGTGGAAATCGTGGGCGACGAGAACGACGTGGGCTTCTGGTCCCGCCTGCCCCGCCGCAACTCCCTCAATGACTTCCCCAACGCCCTGGCCGGCGCTACTTACGGTCTGCAGGTCAACATGGACGGCGAGCGCTTCTCCAACGAGGCGGGCACCTTCCAGACCTGGAAGTCCGGCCCCAAGTATTACACCATCTGGTCTGACGACTTCTTCCAGTCTGTGAAGACCAACGGCCTGCCCGTGTCCTTCAGCGACGACCTGACCTGCCAGGGCGGCATCGACGGCGGCAAGCCCATCGACGAGGTCTATGACGTCATCGACCTGTGCATCGAAAAGGGCATCGCCTACAAGGCCGACACCCTGGAGGAGCTGGCCAACGTCCTGGGCTGCGATCCCGCCGTCCTCACCGACAACGTCAGCCGCTACAACGCCGCTGTGGACAGCGGTGTGGACGAGGAGTTCGGCAAGGACGCCTCCAACCTGACCATGAAAATCGGGGAGACCGGCCCCTACTACGCCTTTGTGGGCGCCTCCTTCATCTATTCCACCGTGGGCGGCCTGGACGTAAACACCAGCATGCAGGTGCTGGGCTCCGACAACGCCACCCCCATCAACGGCCTGTACTCGGTTGGCACCGACAGCCTGGGCGTTCTGTTCAGCGAGCGCCGCGAGTACGTCACCTACGGCGGCGCCGCCCAGGGCTGGGCCTACACCTCCGGCCGTCTGGCCGGCCTAGCCGCTGTGGAGTCCCTCCAGCAGTAAGAAAACCGTTCCATTTTGTTCCCTTTTCTCCGTAAAAAGGACCCCGGTCAACCCATACGTTGACCGGGGTCTTGTTTGTCCACCGGGCCGTGCCAGGCTCCCTCCAGCATATCCAATGGCGTTTCCATTTTCTCCCTTTGCCCTTCCGTTCTTATTTTGCCGGTGCAGGCGCCGGGATTTTCCGGCTGGCGTGCTTCCGCATAAACCGCGCATAGAGGACCAGCGCCAGAACGCAGCACACCCCGTCGGTGATGGGGGTGGCCCACACCACACCGTAAACAGGCCAGCTCCCCTGGAGAAAGAACATCAGGGGCACATCCAGAAGCCCCTTGCGGAAGATGGCCAGCAGGAGGGATTTGTTCCCCCGGCTCACCGCCTGGAAGAAGGAGATACAGGTGTAGGCGCAGGCTGAGCATGGGGCTCCCAGGCAGAGGATCCGCAGGAAGGCGGCCCCGTAGGCCAGGGATCCCGACCCGGGCCGGATAAAGACGCCGATGAGGGCGTCGCTCCACACCAGGCACACCGCCGTACACGCCCCGGCGATCCCCACCGAGATGAGCATGGAGAGCCGCACCGCCTCCCGCATCCGGGCCCGGTCCCGGCTGGCGTAGTTGTAGCCGATGAGGGGAAGCACACCCTGGGCCATCCCCCGGACGGCGCAGTGAGCCAGCATATTCACCTTCTTGGCCACTCCAATCCCCGCCTGCATGGCGGTGCCCGACAGGGCCATAAGATGATCCAGCACAGCAAAGGAAATGTTTTCAAAGAGGGTCATGAGGCAGGCGGGCAAGCCGTTGCCCAACACCCGCCGGGGAATCTCCTCCTCCAGCATCTCCCGCCGGGGCCGGAAGGAGAGCACAGTCCTTCCCCGCTTGCGAACCAGGACCACCACAAAGTAGCACAGGGCCACAACATTAGAGAGGGCGGTGGCAATGGCGGCGCCCAGGGCTTCCTGCCCCGGCGGCAAGATCACGAACATAAAAAGAGGGTCCAGAAGAATGTTGAGGACGCCCCCCAGCATGATCCCCAGGCTGGCCCGGACCGAGTCCCCCTCGGCCCGGATCAGGTGGGAAAGCAGGGCGTTGAGGGCGGTAAACACCCCTCCCAGCACCACAGTGGCAAAGAGATAGCTCCGGGCCAGGCTGTGGACCCCCGGATCCCAGCCCCCCAAAAGATCCACAAAGGGGTCCATAAGGAGCCAGGCCAGCAGGGCGTAAGCCCCCGCCGTTAGGGCGCAGCCCGCCAGGGCAAAGGCCGAGGCGTGTCCGGCCCGGTCCCGCTCCTCCTTCCCCAGGGCTTGGGCGATCACGCTGGATCCCCCCACCCCAAAGAGGTTGGCAATGGCCGAGAGGAACATAAAGGCGGGCATACACACCGTTACCGCGGAGATCATAGCGTCGCTGCCCGTCTGGGCTACGAAGAAAGTGTCCGCCATGTTATAGACCACCAGGATGATCTGCCCCACCACCGAGGGGAGAGCCAGCCGCAGAATGGCCCGGGGTACCGGCGTACGCTCAAAAAGTTCCTTCTCCTGATTCAGATCCATGACAGCGCCTCCCCCCCCGCAGGTTTTCCATATAGCGCTATCATAGCCTCATTTTTAATAAAGTCAAATGATGATATTTTGATATTATATAAATTTTTATAATGTTATATTGTATTCAAGCAGTTTATCAGGATGTTCTTTGTATTTGGAATCAATTTTCACGCAGTTATCATAAATATTTTTTATATTTCTGTTCCAACACCACAGCCGTTACGCCCCCGGTCTCCGCCTCAGCCGAACGAACGGCGTCCAAAAACAAACCAACGCCGGAGAATTCTCCGGCGTTGGTTTGGCACCCACGAGACGATTCGAACGTCCGACCCTTCGCTTAGGAGGCGAATGCTCTATCCCCTGAGCTACGTGGGCATACTACCTGGTTATTGTACCCCAAACCCGCCCCTGTTGTCAACCGAAAACCTTCCGTCCCTTTCGGCCTTGACACAGGAGCCAAAAGAGGGTATTCTTTTTTTAGGCCAATTTGGTCCAAAATTCAAAGAAAGGATGGAGAAAAACATGAAAAACAATACCGTGCGTGCCTGGAGAGTCAACGCCTGAAAAACCCTCCAAATCAAAACTTGGAGGAAGCTATTTTTATGCGAGTTCCCTATCTGAACATTCTGCTCCGGGACATGGAGGAGAAAGACATTGCCGACGACATCCGCTGGAACACCACCGACACCGCCTGGACCTTGTGGGACGCTCCCTGGGAGAACGGGGAGCTGGACGCCTTTGACCCGGAGGAGTACCGCGCCGGGGAGCTGGAGTGGATCAACAACCCCAACAAGCCGGAGCACCGGCTGAACCTGGAGCTGGACGTGGAAGGGGTCCACATTGGTTCGGTGTGCAGCTACTGCCTGAACGACGAGCTGGAATGGAAGGCCCTGGAGCCCGGGGAGGACCGGGCCAAGCAGCGCTGGGCGGTGGGCATCGACATCTGCGACAGCGCCTACTGGTCAGGGGGCTGGGGCACAAAGGCCCTCACCGCCTACCTTCGCTATCACCTCTCCGCGGGCTACACCGACCTCTATGCCCAGACCTGGTCGGGCAACACCCGGATGGTCCGTCTGGCCAAGAAGCTGGGCTTTCGGGAGTGCAAACGGATTCCCGGTATCCGGCAGGTGGAGGGAAAGCATTACGACGCCCTCACCTTCCAGCTGGACCGGGAGGCCTTTGCGCGCCACCGGGAAAAGCTGGAAAACGAGAGTCTGGAGCTCTACGTGCCCCAGTCCCCGGCGGATATGTCCTTCCGCCGGGAGATGATGGAGGACCCGGACACCATGGCCTACAACACCGGGTGGGAGGTCTCCTTCCCCGGCTACCACCGGGACACGGGGTGCATTGACTTTCCAGAAAACGAGTGGGGGGCCGACTTTGCCCGGCTCACCCAAAAGACCCCCGGCTTTTTCTACGCCTACCTGCGGGAAAGGTCTTCGGGCGCTTTCATTGGCGAGGTGAGCTTCCACCCCGGGAAGGGCCCCTGGTCTGAGCTGGGCGTGGTACTCCACGCCCCTTATAAGGGCCGGGGCTATGGCCGGGCCGCCCTGGAGCTTCTGGCCCGCAGGGCCTTTGTGGACCAGGGCTTGCCCGCCCTCCGCAACACCTTCGAGCCGGAGCGGACCGCCGCGCTGGCCGTTCACAGGGCGGTGGGCTTCCGGGAGGTGGGCCGGGACGCCATGGCCCGCTTCGGCAGGTCCCAGGCGCTTTTGGCGCTGGAACTCACCCGGGAGGACTACCTGGCCCGGACCGTGCGAAAGGACCTATAAAAAGCCGCGCTGCCGCGGCAGGGTGGGAGGCAAGACAATGAATTACAAGCTTGTGGCTCTGGGTCTCATCGGCCTGGCATTCCTCACGCAAATGGCGGTGGATCTTCTGCAGATCCACTCGGCCAGGCGGGCGGTCCCGGAGAACGTAAAGGACGTGTACGACCGGGAAGCCTATGAAAGGTGGCTCCAATACTTTCAGGAAAAAACCAGGCTGTCCCTGTTCCGGGACATTGCCACCCACGTCACCATCCTTCTGGTGGTGAGCTTCGACGTGTATCCAAAGATCGCCAACGCCCTCTTTCCCGAGGGGGTCTACGGCCCGGCCCTCGCCATACTGGCCGCCGACCTGGCGATCTCCCTTCTGTACGAGATCCCCTTCAGCTATGTGAACGCCATGGTCGTGGAGCAAAAATACGGCTTTAACCAGATGACGGTCAAAACCTTTTTTCTGGACCAGCTCAAGGACATGCTCATGGCCCTTGTGCTCATGGGCAGCTTGTGTTCTCTCTTCATTCTGTTTCACCAGCTCCTGGGGGACTGGCTGCCTCTGGCCTTTGCCGCCCTTTTGCTCCTTCTGGTCCTGTGCGTTGTGTTTCTCTCCCCCGTTATGGGCAAGCTGTACAACAAATTTGAGCCCCTGCCCGAGGGCTCTCTCCGGGACCGGCTCACCGCTCTTCTGACCGAGAACGGCTGCGCCGTGAAGGCCATCCACGTGATGGACGGCTCCAGGCGGTCCTCCAAGGCCAACGCCTATTTCTCCGGCCTGGGCCGGACCAAGACCATCGTCCTTTACGACACCCTTCTGGAGCAGATGACCGAGGAGGAGATCGTGGCGGTCTTTGCCCACGAGATGGGACACAGCAAGCACCGGGACACCTTAAAGCTCTATTTCATCAATGGGGTCAATATCGTCCTGGTGGCCTTTCTGGCCTGGGGGCTCATTTCGGCCGGCGGCATCTACCAGGACTTTGGGTTTCCGCGCTTGAACTACGGCTTTGCCTTCTTCCTGCTGGGGTCGGTGTGCATGTCCTGCCTCTCCCCGCTGACCGGGCTTTTTTCCGGCGTGTTCTCCCGGCGGTTTGAGTACGCCGCCGACCGCTTCGCCGCCGAACGGGGATACGGCCCGGCCCTGGTCTCCGCCCTGAAAAAGCTGGCCAGAAATTCCTTCGCCTGCCTTTCTCCCCACCCGGCCCTGGTGGCCCTCAACAGCTCCCACCCCACTGTCAGCCAGCGGGTGGCCGCTCTGGACGCTTATCAGGCATGACCCCGCCCCGGAGCTTGGGCAAAACATACAGCCAGCCCGGTGGTCCTGTGACCACCGGGCTGGCTGGTTTTTTCTTGGGAATGGGGCAAGGGCACAACGGTCCACCCCTTCAGGAATCCGTCCGTCCCATAAGATAATCCAAGCTCACATCAAAGAAGTCGGCAAGCGCAATCAGCCGGGCAATGTTGGGTTCATTTTTACCCTCTTCATAATACTGATACCCGCGAAGGCCCTTAAAGCCTAAATATTCCGCAGTTTCTGCCTGGGTTTTTCCCCGGCTCATTCGGACTTCCCGCAATCTGGTGGAAAATTTCGACATTTTTCTTTCCTCCCTCTTGACAAGCGACCAATTTATTCGTATAATGGAATACGAATAAAACAGTCGAGGATGTGATTGCTATGGATAACATTTTAGACCTTCTGGAAGACCTGACCCGCCCGGACTCCCGCCCCCCGGAGTACTTTGCCCTTTTGGAAAAATCGGAGCCTTACATCAAAGCGGCCAAGGAACATTTTTCTCTGCCCTTTGTGGACGGGCTCACCGAAGCCCAATGTGAGGCCTCAGACTGGCTTCAAAAGGAATGCTTCTCCCGGGGGTTCCGTCTGGGGGTGCATCTTACCTTGGAAGGACTGTCCTACCATACTTGAAAGGTGCCCGGGGGACGTCATTCGCCCTACGGGCGAACGACCGTTCCGGGCGTTTCGCTGCGCGAAGCGCCCCGGCTTTACTCTTCGCTTTGATTCTTTCTTTCCAGATACTCGTCGTAGGTCATCTTGGCGTCAATGAGCTTGCCCTCGGGGGTGAACTCAAAGATGCGGGTGGCCACCGACTGGACCAGCTGGTGATCGTGGCAGGAGAAGAGCACGTTGCACTTCACCGCCTCCAGGCCGTTGTTCACCGCGGCGATGGATTCCAGGTCCAGGTGGTTGGTGGGTTGGTCCAGCAGGAGCACGTTGGCCCCCGAGAGCATCATTTTGGAGAGCATGCACCGCACCTTCTCGCCGCCCGAGAGGACCTTCACCGGCTTATACACGTCGTCTCCCGAGAAGAGCATCCGGCCCAGAAAGCCCCGAAGGTAGGCCTCGTGAGGGTCGGAGGAGAACTGGCGGAGCCACTCCACCAGATTGTCGTTGCAGCCCTCGAAAAACTCGGTGTTGTCCTTGGGGAAGTAGGAGAAGGTGGCGGTCTGGCCCCACTTCAC
>CAJUEU010000045.1 GCA_910585735.1 uncultured Oscillospiraceae bacterium
TTTTTGGCAGGGGCAGAAGGACTCGAACCCTCGGCACGCGGTTTTGGAGTGGATGTGAGAAAATCACTGTGCCGCAAGGCTTTCCGCTCGTTTCAACAGTTTGCCGGGAGTATGGGTTTGCTCTCACGGAAAATGGTGCTTTTCTGATGCTATTCGTTCAAGCAATCTCCCGATCTGCACTTCTCAGCGGGTCATCCACTATCGGAGCAGTCTCGAAGATCCCGCAGGGATCCAAATCAATACAGGCTGTCTCGTCTCGATCCCCAGTCATATCCCAAGCCACTGTGTCATTGAGAACAGCAAGCCGCTCCGCAAAAAAAGCAGGGTCGGCTAAAGGCGCAAATACACCGCCTTTCGCTATAAGCGGCTTAATGTCCAACAGTCGCACAGCCCCATCGTTACAATAGGCGTAGACAGTAAAATCCTCGCCCGGTACCACTTGGACAACGGAAGGCAGTAACTCCATTTTCGGCTCCTTTCACATCAATGGCTCAATCTTACAAAGAGGCTCGGCATTCCGTGCCAACTCCCAGTTTTGCATCAACTCGTCCCGGTGCATCTCTCCCCATGCCAATACATACTTCAACTGCCTGGCAGGCAAGGCCCCCCGGATAATATAGCCTCTTTGAATGTCTACCAAAGCCTTATATCCGGCATAATCGGCATGAAAATGGGGCGGGTTATGGTCATCATAAAACATTGTGATCCGAATCCCCCCAAATAAGGATATCTCTGGCATGAAACAGCACCTCTTTTCTAAAAATAGTATACCATATTTATAAGAAAATGAAAAGTTTATTTTTCGTAATTGTAATTCAATGGCTGATCCCAACTTGTATTTTGGAAAAGAAAATGGTAAAATAGGTAAACTGGCTGAAAAATGTTAATAGCAAGGACGGGAATTTATTTGGAGCAGTTATATTTGGACGTCTTGATCGCGGATGATATCAGGAGTAAAATAGAAAATAAGATCTATCAGGAGTACGAGCGTCTCCCCTCTGAGCAGCAGCTCTGCGAGATCTACCATGTGCAGAAAATGACCATCCGGTCCAGTCTTCAAATCCTGAAAAACGAGGGTGCGGTGTTCTCGGTCCATAGAAGCGGGTACTATGTCAAACCTGCGCGCATCAAAAAGGATATCCGTCGTTTTCAGTCTACTACTGACCTGTTGCAAAGCCAGGGCAAGGAGTGCCGGATCCAAATCTTGCGCTTGGAGACCCGACAGCCTGACCAATCCATAGCCCAGCGGGCGGGGATTGAGCCCGGAACGCATCTGTATTTCCTGGAACGGCTAAGAACGGTGGACGGAGCCTCCATCGCCATCGAGCGGAGTTATATTTTGGCCGATCTGTTCCCTGGGCTGATGAAAAATGACCTAAACGTGGTACCACTGTACCAGGTCCTTGCCCAGCAGTATAACGTCCAGACTGACCGGGCCGAGATGGAGGTCTCTGTTGTTTACGCAGGCGAGTATGAAACGCAGTTGCTCCCAGTGGACCAAGGGGAGCCCCTTATCAAAGAATCTGGCCAGATCTATGACAGGCTCGGGCGTATGATCGAGTACACAGAACGCTTCCTTTTGATCGACCGATTTCAGTTTATTAGTTAGGAGTATCGTATGACACCTCTGTATCGTCAGATCGTAGATAATATCATCAAACAGATCGAGAATAACGAATATCTGCCGAATGAAAAGCTACCCAGTGAGCGGGATCTGGCAGAGCTGTATGGCGTCAATCGGATGACGGTAAAAAAGGCTATGGATATGCTGGTAGAGATGGAATACCTATACCGGGATGTAGGCCGGGGTACTTTTGTTAAAAACCGGATGACCATGAAGAAGGCCATGAACATGCTGGCAGATAAAGGTTATTTTAATCAGAATACAGGGCAAATATTTTTCACCAAAGAAACCAAGAGCAAGCAATTGCTTTATCCAGCAGGCTTCTTGCCCTATGATGGTGGCATCAGCGTTCAGAAGACAAGCAGTGAGATAAGACACAGCAGCAAGGTAATTTTCTCAGGTTTTCTCCGGGACTGGCCTGCTATGTGTGCCCGTCTGAGGCTTGGTGATGAGCAGTCCATCTTTACCCTGCACCTCATTCGTTATGGCGACGGTGAGCCCTTGGGAGTGGAGTACAGCTACATTCCGGCGGCCTATTTTGAAGATGCGCAAGAGCAAAAGTTCAACCAGGTGTCTCTGTATGACTACATGAATGCCAAGGGCCATGCACCCATCTACTTTGAGGATCGGCTAACCATCATCCAATGCCCACCGCGGGAATCCAAGCTCCTTAAGCTCTGTGAAGGAGAGGGAGCAGTATACCATTTTGAACGTTTGGGCAGAGATGCCTCCGAACAGATGATAGAGTATACGCATTCTTATATTAAATCCTCCGACGTTAAATTCGAATTCAGTCAGTTCAGAAGTAGCTTTTGACCTAACCGCCGGGAATCTGTGGCAAACAAAATAAGAGCGGCAAGCGTTAATGCGCTTGTCGCTCTCATTTTTCTTTCGGTATCTATGCCTCCAGGAAAAAACGCACCTCATCTAAGCTGTCAATGATCCTCATGGCTTTGGATTGGTCCATGGAAAACAGGGTGTCCCGGCGGGCCAGCACAGGCATACCAGCCGCAACGGCGGCCTCGATCCCATAGGGGGAGTCCTCAATCACCAGGCATTCCTCGGACCTCAGGCCCATCTGATCTCGGCAGAACAGGTAAATATCTGGCGACGGTTTACTTTTCTTAAAGTCGTAGCCGCTGACCTGCAGGTCGAAATAGGGCTTGATCTCACACTCGGTCAGTGCCCGCTCGATGTATTCAGGACTGCTGCTGGAGGCACAGGCTACCTTCATGTCCCGTTCCTCCTTCAAATAGCGCAGGGTCCGAAGCACATCCTCAAACAGGATTCCCTTAAACTGCAGCTTCCGGGGATTGTTTCGTCGGTGGTTCCGGTATATTTCCCGGAACTCCTCCTTGGACCATTCGGTTTTATCCGCCACCCCCGCGTAAAAGGTATCCCAGGTATTCAGCGAGGGGGAACTGCCTACGAAAATGTAAAAGGCCTTCGGGTCGATGTCCAGGTGATAGTCCCGGATAAAATCCTCATTGAGAGCCTGGTCAAAGCGCTCCGAATCCACTAACACCCCATCACAGTCAAAAAATACCGCTTTGATCATTCATTTCCCCCTCCTTCTGCCCGGCAAATTCCCGGTATTCAGCCCCGAAGTCTACTTCTTTTTCTTCCTTCTTCCAAAGAGGCCGACCCGGAATTCATGCAGCTTGTCCAAAAGTCCGCTGGCGATCCGGCGGGAATTCAGCTTGTCCCGGTAATATTTGTTCATCTGCCGGGAGACTCCCATCAGGTTTGCCGTGGAGAGGATCTGCATTTTGGCGCTGTTGGAGGCTTTGTCATAATAGCTCACCCGAATTCGGTTGTTGTCATCGTGGACCGACCAGGAGATCAGATCCGCCTGGTCAATGCGGCGCTTCTCCACATTTCCCCAGTCGTCCCGCAGGTAGAGGATAAGGAAACCCGGCCCGATCTCCAGGACCTCATGGTTCTTCACCAGCAGGGTCAGCCCCAAAGCCACCGCAAACACCACCAGATACCACATCCAGTAGTCCGGTGCCATGGCCCCGAGAGCCAGCATAAAGATCCCCAGCAGAAGCAGGATCCCGTAGGGACGGTTCCGGACCGTAACGGTCCCAGAGCTCACCTTGTTCTTCCCTTTTGCCATTTTGTTTCCCCCCTCAGTTTTCCTCCACCAGGGTTCGCAGCCACCTTCCGTTTTTCAGGCAGAGCAGACCGATGGCTGCCTTGGAAAGACCGATGGCCTCCGTAAAGAAGTAGACCGACAGAATATCCAGGCCCAGCAGTCTTGCCGTCACAAAGGAAAACAGCGCGGGGCCGTACCAGGTATAGAGCCCATCCACCATCAGCACCGATTTATTGTCCCCGCCTGCCCGGAGGATATAGTAGGTGGTGTAGCCTACGCCCATGGTCCAGGCAAAGGCCCCCTTGATGACCATCATACGGGCGGCCATAGCCAGGTTTTCCGCCTGCAGATTGAAGATCGCCGGAGCCACCGACCGCGTCAGGATCAGCAGCACCGAGCTGAACATGGATAGGGCAAAGCCTACGATCACAAAAATACGGACATTCTTCTTGGTCTCCTCCAGTTTCCCCTCCCCCAGTGTCTTGCTCACCAGAACGCTGATGGAGGCAGAGAAGCCCTGAAACAGGATGTTGGTCAACTGACCGATATTGTCCACCGCCGTAATGGCAGGGATAAAGCTCTCCCCAGCGAAGCTGTAGTTGATAAACACCACATTGTAACCCAGAGTCCACAGGAATTCATTGGTCATCAGAGCAAAGGAATTTCGGATCACTGTCCGCTTGAGAGATCGGGTCAGCTTGGGATGGAGCCTGGGCTTGACCGTTGGCACATAGCGCTTCAGAAGTACCACCAGCAGAGTCATTTCATAGATGCGGGAAATGACGGTGGCGATAGCCGCTCCAGCTACTCCCAGCGCAGGCAGGCCCAGCTTGCCGAAAATGAGCACATAGTTAAGTACCACATTCAATAGCACCGATGTACTGCTGACAATGGAGGGGATCTTTGCCCGATCCATGATCCGGTAGAGGACCATATAGCTGTTGGTCAAGGCAAAGGGGATGGTGGATACGGTCAGGATGCTCAGGTAGATGCCGCTTAAGCGGATCACCTCAAGGTCGGTCAGGTAAATGCGAACAATGACATCCTGAAACAGTAGGAAGATCAGCAGGGCAATGACCGCTACCCCCACGCAGAGCTGGATCCCGAAGGAGAAGATGTCGGAGGTTTTTTCCTTTTCGCTGGAGGCGCTGTACTGCCCCAGGAAGATCCCCGTTCCGTTGGTGATGCCGAAAATGACAACGGTATAAATAGAAAATATCTTGTTTGCCACCGAGACCCCGCTGATGGCGTTCTCACTGAGCATTCCCATCATAACGGTATCGGTCATGTTCAGCAGGTTCACCATCAGGGTCTGGAACATGACCGGCAGGGCCAGGGCAAAAATTTTCTTGAACAACTCACGATTGCGGCTCATTTGCTTGTATCATTCCTTCTGCCAGCTTTATAAAAGCAGCTTCTACATATTCTTGAACAGGTCGTTGACATAGACCAGCTGGTCCTTCATCTCACCCACCAGCTCCTCCAGCTCCTCGTCGGTCATCTCATCCGCCAGGAGTGCCTCCAGCAGCAGGGCCACATTGTAACCGCTCACCAGCCGGAAGGGCTTCTCTTTCCTCAGCTCCAGGCAATACTGATGGGCCTCGCTCCCGGGCATATCGGTAAAGACCGTCAGGCCTTCGTCCCCACAGTCCTTGGTCAGATCTTGAAGCTGCTCCTTCCACGAAGCGGCCTCCGGCCCGATGTCCAGGGTGAGGACATCCTCCCGCTCACCCACCAGGAATTCCACCGTTTTCTTGGTCCCGGCGGCAAAGCCGCCGTGGCCTATGATCAAATATTTCATATGCGCTTCCTTTTCCTGCCCCCGGCCATCAGAGCATGTCGTTCAGGCTCTTTCCCTTCTCATCGGGGACCGCCTTGATCTCCATGGCCACGCCCATTTCGGCCATCTGCTTGCAGATCTCGATGTCCTCCACGGTCAGGGTCACCGAGCCGGTGTAGCGCTTGGACTCCACCCCGGGCTTTTCCTTGATGCCGCCGAAGTTGACCGCCCGGATCTCGGGGATGGCCGAAACGATTCGGTGGGCGTCCTTCACGTTGTTGATAATGATCATCACGTTCTTGTTGGTGTTCACATGCTTTTTCAGTTCCTCGATCCCCTCGTCCACGGCATAGACGCTGAGCTTGGTACCGTAGGGCTTGGCGATCCCCAGGGTCATTTTGGTGATCTCATCGTTGACCACCACATCGCTGAGTACATAGATCAGATGGATCCCCAGATTCTTGGTCCAGGCAAAGGCCACCTGGCCGTGGAGAAGACGGTCGTCGATCCGCAACAGTTTAATCATAATAATACTCCCTTTTTTTCAGATAGGAGGCAGGAAACCCTCCCTGCCTCCTATCATTTGGTTTTTTCCCATGAACATAGTTCACGCCGGCACTGCTATTTCAGGAGGAGAGCTCCTCCGTCGGTGGAACAGGGATGGGCTTAGAAGAATCCGACCCAGGCGCCGATGATACCAATGACCATCAGGCTCATAACCACCACTGTCACATTGGGCTGCTTCTTCTTCATCAGCCCGGCCAGGCCAAACACCGCGCCCAGAGACAGGATCTCGGGCATGATGGAGTCCAGGACCTCCTGGATCACGATGACCGAGTCACCGATGGTGAAGGACAGAGCGGTCCGGATGCCCACCAGAGAAGCCGTCATGGCGCCGATCATGGTCATGCCCATGATGGAGCAGCACAGGGCCACCTTGTCCATCACACCGGAGGCATACAGCTTGCCGATGGCGTTGCTGCCCAGCTCATAGGTTTTCATCAGGCCGAAGTAGTGGATGAGCACATTGGGGATATTGAAGAGAATGAGGAACATAAACGGAGCAAAGATGTTCCCGGTCAATCCCATCTGGCAGGCGATGGAGGCACACACGATCCGGTAGCTGCCCCAGAAGATGGCGTCGCCGATGCCGGCCACAGGCCCCATCAGGGCCACCTTCACGGCGCTGATGGCCTCGCCGTTGACGCCCTCGCCCTTGGCCTTCTGCTCCTCCATGGCGCAGGCGATACCGGTGATCAGGGTCACACAGGTGGGGGTGGTGTTGAAGAACTCGGTGTGGCGGTTGAGGGCTTCCTTCACATCTGCCGGATCGCTGTAGAGCTTCTCAATGGCGGGGATCATGGAGTAAGCAAAGCCGGCGCCCTGGAAACGCTCGTAGCCAAAGTCGGCCTCCAGCTGGTAGGACCGCCAATAGATCTTGTTCAGGGTCTTCTTGTCCAGCAGGCGGTTCTCGCTGCCGGGCGCGGCCACCTCCATCTCTTCCTCCTCGCCGTTGTCGCCGGACTTGCCGAAGAAGAAAGCGATCAGGGCAAAGGCGGCGGCGATGACGGCCACGCCCACGTTATCCACGCCGATGTATACCGAGAACACAAAGCCGATGAAGAAGAAGGCGATGGTCTCCTTGCTCATACACAGGTTCAGCAGCATGCCGAAGCCCAGGGCGGGGATGATAGTGGTAGCTGCCTGAAGGCCGGAGATAATAGCTTCCGGAGCAGCATTGACCAGGCTTTCCACGGCGGAAGACCCCAGAGACAAAGCCAGGAAATAGACAATTCCGTTGACGATCCACTGATAGCACCAAATGAGGTAGTGCCACAGCTCAAACTTCCGGCAGTCGCCCTTCTCAGCCTGAGACAGGCCGACACGGCACAGGGCCTGCTTCACAGGGGTCAGAGCCTGGCCTACCAGAGTGAAGAGCAGGCTGCAGGGAATAGCCAGCGTAACGGCCATTTCCGGACCCTGACCGGTGGAGATGGCGTAGGCGGTGCCCAGGATAGCTGCCACGGCCATATTCACCGAGGTAGAAATACCAATGACCATGACGCCCATGTAAGCCAGCTCCAGCGTTGCGCCAATGATGGTGCCCTGGACCACGTCGCCCATGATAAGACCCACCAGAGGACCCAGCACGATGGGCCGGTTGGTTAGGGCCTGACCAGTCATGCTGTTCAGACTGGCCACGATACTGCCCAAAAATGCCACCAGGAAAAATTGGATCATGACTTTTACCCTCTCTCTTTATTAGATTTTTTCAAAAACCATCTGTTCCCTGGCCTGCTTAACACAGCTTCTCAGCCGTGCTTCCGGATCGGCTTCCGCGTCGGTTTCCAGCAGTGCCAGCGCAAACGGAAGGTTGACCCCTGCAGCCAGATACAGCCGCTTGTCTCCCTTATACCGCATCAGCGCTTGATTGACGCTTCCGCTCAGCAGGTCCGTGAGAACAATGATATTTTGACTTTGGATAGTCTGGAGTGTTTTCTCCAGCTCGGTCTCAAAATTATCGCTGTCGATATAGGCATTGATGACCGCGATCTTTTGCTTCTTTCCCGAGAGCACCTCGACCGCGTCCCGCAGACCGGATGCCATATAGCTGTGTGTGGCGATCAAATATTCCATAATCAAATATTCTTCCCCTCAGGCATCTCTTTTAGGCGTTTTAATCTCGACCACCTTGGAAAACTCCCGGTAGAGCGGGTGGATCCCGGGCAGGGTCTGAAGGGTCTCGCTGGCATATTCGGCCAGCAGGGGACACACCGCCAGATAGGCCAGAGGCTGGACCTCCTCGGCCAGGTGGGTCTTGGCCCGGATCACGTCGTCGCCCTCCATATCGCTGTCGGTGATCAGGTAAGCCCGGTCGGTCACCTTTTTGCAGGCCTCCCAGACTGCGTGGATACGCGGACTGGCGGCGTTATTGGAGTCAATGACAAAGACGGTGTAGTTCGGTGTAATGGGGAACACCGGCCCGTGGAGGAACTCCTCGGTCTCATAGGCGGTGGCGTGGATGTGGATGGTCTCCCCGATCTTCAGTGCCCCCTCCGTGGCGGTACCCATGTTGCTGCCCGCCGACACGATCCAGACATTGTCCATAGACAGCAGCTGCTTCTGATGCTTTTCAATGAAGGTAAGGGCGGAGGCTTGGAGCTCCTTGTGGGCGGTCATGCTCTTGGCCATCTCCCCTCTCCAGAAATCATAGCCGCTTTCATCGATCAAGCCCTGCTTTTTGGCGGCCTCCAAAGCGAACACCATGAAATAGAGGGCCAGAGAAACGACCCCCTTGGTCACGTAGCCCACCTTCTCGATGCCTACGCCCCACTCCAGACCCACATCGCTCATCTCGGTCAGGTCGGAGTTCAGATTGCCTACCAGGCTGATGACAGGCAGACCTTTGTCTTTGATCTTCTGAGCGGCCTCAATGGCGTTGGTGCTCCGGCCGGACTGGGAGCAGACCACAATAAAGTCATTCTCGTCAAACTCTTCAAAATACGAGAAGGCAAAGGGCGAGACCACCTTTACTTCCTTTTTCAGCAGCTTGTGCATGAAAGGCCTGGCACAGACGGAGCCGTTGTTGGAAGAACCGCTGGCCACCACGACCACGCGCCTGTAGTCCTTCTTCACGTACTCCTCCACCAGCCGTTCGGTGAGCGCCGGGCCCATGGCCAGGTTCTTTTCCACACAGGCCGGTGTCTCCACAACATAGTCCTTCATTGTGAGCTTTTTTTCTTCCATGCGATCGCCCTCCTAAATAATTTTTTGTAAAAAAGCGCAGCATTTGGCTGGTTACTTATGGAGGCTCCCAAGCCCTTCTGCTACCTCGATTTCCGGCAAATTGAATCATTTCATATAATCCAATTTACAAAAATACTATACCAGTTCATATAGACGATGTCAATATATTCTTTCGATTTTCGACAAAATTTTTTGTCGAATTGTGCAAAGATATGCCCAAGCTAAAGAAGTGCACCTCTTACGGCGCCCCGCCGCCTACGATTGTCTGCTGTATAGGCAGGTCAAAATCATAGATACCTTGCCGGTAATGGTCTACACCTTGCCTGCCTTGCTTTCTCTCTGCTCTATCCCTCAAAATTTGATACGCCTAAACAAAGAAAAGGGGCGTTCGCAAAAATGTGTCTGAACTGATAACTCTTCTCTGTTAGAGTAATATGCCCCGCTATCAGCATTATAAAGCACCGTGGTATCATTAACCGCTTTCTTAATTATACTGTCTTTAAATTTCCACTTCATAGTATCCTCCTAATCTATATGTGCAACATACCACTTCGCTTGCTCATTGTAAAAATGTTGATACTCCGTGCAGGTGTTCAGCAGATCCTGATGGGTCCCCACCCCTTTTATCATTCCGCCTTTCATAAAGACGACCTTATCTGCAAGGGGGCACAGGCCCACCCGATGGGATACAATGACTGCGGTTTTGTCCACCGTAATATCCATAAAGTGCTTTAGAATGTCATACTCCGCATTTGGGTCCAGCGCGCTTGTCGGCTCATCGAGAAAAATGATCTCACAATTTTTGCAGAGAGTCCCGGCGATTGCAAGGCGCTGCCACTGGCCTCCGGACAACTCCTCTCCTCCAAACTCACGGCCCAGCCATGCCTCCAAATCCGATGGGGGCGTAAGCCCCGCCTCGATAAGCGCCTCCCGAATCTGTTTTTCGTTCCTGACGGTTTGCGGGGCTCTGATCCCCACATTGTCCCGAATCGAAAGGTGGTACGAGACATATTCCTGAGAAAGAGCTCCTATCACTTCTGACAGGGAATCTCTGGAAATCGTATCCAGATCATTCCCATCGTAATAGATCTTTCCCGCATCCGGAGTGTAAAGGCCAGTCAAAAGCTTCACCAGCGTGGACTTCCCGCTGCCGTTTTCCCCGACTACCACAACGCACTCCTCTACCGATATGGTAAGTTCATCAATCTGCAATGCCGGGGTTTCTGTATTGGGATAGGCGAAGCTAACATCCTTCACGTGGATCTCATGTGTCAATTCTGAGATGGAATGGCTGCGCTTTGGCTCCTCCTCCAAATCTAAGAACGCAAAAAAATCCCCCGCCTGCAACAGGTTTTCACCCAAAAATCCATGCAGAGAAAAAAGTATCTGTGTGCTGTTCTGCGCTGTCCGAAAGGCATAGACCCCCGCGCCGAATACCCCAACTGCGATAGCTCCATTCTTCACTAAGAGGAGAGAAAGCAGAATTCCGGCGATATATCCGGCCGTGATCAGCCCTTCACACCATGCCAGTCTTCTGCTGTCCTTTATTTTGAACGAGAGAGTTTCCTGGGCAGTCAGCTCCCTCTGCTCCTCCCAACGATTCCGGAAGTTTTCTCCAAAACCAAATACCCGTTGTTCCTTCTGAAATGCAGGGGAAGTAAAGAGGGAATAAAAATAGTTTCGTTTCCGAATATGGGGAGCCTGAAACCAGCGGAGCATATAAAACTCTTTCCCCGCAACGATTCGGGAAATCAAATAGGGGACCACAGACAGAAGCATGACCGGAAGGTACCAGACGCTGTAAGCCATCATTGCCCACAGCAAGCCGACAACTGTAAACAATGACTCTGCCGCTGCCAGAAGATTGGTATATGCCTGGGTAACCGCCATCGCGTCAACACATTCCCGCGCCCTCACTACACAGTCATGCTTTTTCTCATCCTCAAAATCAATATACGGCAGAGACGCTGCTTTTTCGGAAAGAAGCATCTGAAATTGATACTTGCACTTTTCCTCCACCCCTACATTCCAGCAAATATCCTGCACAAGATTGAACACATGGCGCATGATTTGAATCAGTAAATAGCAGGTGGCCAGGAGCAAAACATGAGACAGTGTGTTTTCACACAACGTCTCAGCTTCCACCAAAAGCTCAGCCATCAGACGAACGCTGAAGGTGGCGCACAGTGCGTAAACAAGACTGCAAAGCGCACACACTGCTGCTGATATCGGTGCATACCTAAAAATGATTTTGAATACCTTGACGGCAGTTTTAGTTTTCATTGCCACCACCTGCCTCACGGTACCATGACGACTGCTTTTCAAACATTTCCCGATACAATCCGGTACTTTTCATTAGTTCGGAATGTGTCCCCCTCTGGATGATCTCACCGTCACAAAGCACCAGAATGCGGTCAGCAATCGACGCACTGGCAAGACGATGGGACACCAGCACAGCTCCTCTCCCATGAATGATTCCGGCAAAGCTCTGATACAACTGACTTTCGGCCACCGGGTCCATCGCCGCTGTGGGCTCATCCAGCAGGTAAAACCATGCGTTAGACAGATAGGCCCTCGCGAGTGCCAGCCGCTGCCTTTGTCCACCGGACAGTTCAATGCCGCCCTCGTCCAAATGGCCCAGAGTTGTATCTACACCCTTTGGCAACGAGCTCACAAATCTGTCCATTTCGGCATTTTTTAATGCTCCCTCGATTCTTTCTACATTATGGGAGCCTTGTATATCGCCCAAGCCAATGTTTTCCGCTATGGCGACACTGTAAGTCATAAAGTCCTGAAACACTGCCGAAAACAGTTGTTTCCCTCCGATCCGAGATACCCTATTGACAGCCACGTCTCCCACAGTGACCGTGCCCTCCGTGGGTTCATATAGACCACAGATGAGCTTAATAATAGTGGACTTCCCCGATCCATTAGGGCCCACCAGCGAGATTGTCTCTCCGGGGGACAGGGTAAAACTAACATCACGCAAAACATAGTGCTCCGTTCCAGGGTATTTGAAGCTGACATGGGAGAATGCGATTTTCGGATATCCCTCCGCTATTTCCGTACCTTTACAGGCTTCTTTATAGTTAAATAATTCCTTCAGCGCCTTGACAATAAACCAATCCTTCCCCATAGATGACAAATAGTAGGAAAGCTCGGCTTGGTACTGTGTCAACAACGGATAGCTTCCCAGCAGAGTACAGAAGGTGCCCAGTTCCAGTGTCCCCTTCAGTCTTCCGGTAATCAATGCAAACAGCAGCGACACTGTCCACACCATTGTTAAAAGGATATTGAGGAGATACCACCGTTCGGCTTTCAGATTGATCCCCACCCGCTCTCTCAACACCGAGTCAGCAAGAGCCTTTCGTATCTTTTTCACATATCCTGCCGATTGATTGATCTTTAAATCAAAAACCGGCCCCTTCTGCGTAAGTAGATTACCAATATAGGAAAGCTTTCTTTCCTGTGGCAGCTCCTTCCCATACAACCTGCCAAACTCCTTGTTGGAAACGATTCCAATCAGAATCTCAATCACCATAAGGACGCAAAGCGAGATTCCAAACACTGCAGAGAGCTTAAAGAACAGGAGTGACAAACCAAAGATTCGAACTGCCAGCGATATACAACTGATGAAGGTCTTGTATATCTGAGCCAGCGCCTGCGCCGGTTCCCGGGATACCCGTTCCATGACATCCGCTGCCGAGGCATCGTCAAAATACGCATAGTCCATGTGGTTCAGCTTATCAATGATCTTCGGGCTGCAGTTTTTATTCAGCGTTTCGGTGAGAGAAAGACTTGCCACCCGCAGAAGATGCCCAAGCAAAACCGATGCAAGCAGAAGAACAGCCAGCATAATGAAAGATGCCCATATCTGATTTTCTTCTGCCCCTGTCACCGTGTTGATACATCGCTCGATTAAGATTGCCAGTAGCGGAGCGGACAGCGCCGACAGTATGCTGAACGCCGCATAACGAATCGCGTTACGAAAGGCAAACTCACGCATTAACCTAAAGCACTGAATGATATTCCTTTGCATTGTTTTCCTCCAAACGGAAAAGTTTATCCCATTCGTTCTTGACAAAGGCGCATATGCTCCACAGGAAGCTGCTGCTCCTGGTGCAGTCCCCGGGAAAGGAGCTCCCGGCGTAACTCCTTCCAGATCTGATAGGCCTCCTTGTATTGCTCCAGTTCCTCATAGCAAAATCCCATGGAGTAGTATGCATCCAAAGGCCCTTTGTCCAGTTCCTTCACCCATCGCCAATAATCAAACGCCTGATCATATAATTTAAGCGAGTGACAAATGTCTCCGGCATAGATATATAGTGTAGGGTTTTCCGAAAATCTGGACAAAGCGTCCTGCACCAATTCCAAAGCTCGCTCCTTTTCATCGGCCAGATAGTGAGCCACAACACATAAGATCCACCGCTGAACATCCGCTTTATCTTTTTGAAGCTCCCGGTCATAACGTGTGGCCTCTTCAGCCCCCCGGCCCAAATCGCAGAGAAGAGCAATTTTTTGCTGTGTCGCACTGGATCTAAGCAAGCAATCCTCTCCAGCTGCGTTTATCGCTGCCTCCAGATAATCCAAGGCTAAAGAGGCAGAACGTTTGGTCATATA
>CAJUEU010000046.1:0-4815 GCA_910585735.1 uncultured Oscillospiraceae bacterium
TCGTGGTGAACTGCATCATCCTGGCCCGGGCCGAGTCCTTCTGCTATAAGAACGGTGTGGCCGCCTCGGCGGTGGATGGTATCTGCCAAGGTTTGGGCTACACCCTGATCCTGGTGATCATGAGCGTGGTGCGGGAGCTTTTGGGGAAGGGTACCTTCGGGGGCGGCCTGCTCAACGGTGGTGATGGTATCCGGGTGTTCCCGGAGCACTTTGCCATTGCCAGCCTGGCCCGGCCTGTGGGCGGCTTCCTCACCCTGGCCTGCGTCATTGCCGCCATGCAGTATTTCCTGAGCAAGAGCAAGAACAAGCAGACTGAGAAGAAAGAGGAGGTGGAGAAGTAATGGATTGGCAGGAATTGATCGGGATTGCCCTGGGCGCCATTCTCATCAACAACTTTATCTTCTCCCAGTTCCTGGGCATCTGCCCCTTCATGGGCATGTCCAAATCCACCGAGACTGCCGTGGGCATGGGCCTGGCCGTTACCTTCGTCATGGGTCTGGCCTCGGCCGTGTGCTACCCCATCAATAAGTTCATCCTGGTGAGCGAGACTATTTTCCCTGGCGGAAATGACCTGAAGTTCATGCAGACCATCGTGTTTATTCTGGTCATTGCCTCTCTGGTTCAGTTCATTGAGATGTTCCTCCAGAAGGCTATGCCCTCTCTCTACACCGCTCTGGGCGTGTATCTGCCCCTTATCACCACCAACTGTGCGGTACTGGGCGTGGTGCTTCAGAACGTGCAGAACACTTACGGCTTTGTTGAGAGCGTGACCTACGGCGTCACCGGCGGCCTTGGCTTCCTGCTGGCCATTTATCTCTTTGCCGCCGTGCGGGAGAAGTTGGCCCTTACCTCTGAGAGTCCCAAGGCCTTTGAGGGGTTCCCCATCGCTCTGGTCACCGCAGGTCTGCTGGCCCTCTGCTTCGGGGGCTTCTCCGGCCTGAGCATTTTCGGCTAAGGAGGAGAACATCATGAAAACTGTATTGATCGCGTTTGGAGTCCTGGCCGTCATGGGCGCTGTGTTCGGGGCCATTCTGGCCGTGGCCGCCAAGGTCTTTGCCGTACAGAAGGATCCCAAGGAGGAGGCCGTTCTGGAGTGCCTTCCCGGGGCCAACTGCGGCGGCTGCGGCTACCCCGGCTGTTCAGGCTACGCCGCCGCTGTGGCTTCCGGCAAGGCTCCCGTCAACCTTTGCGCTGTGGGTGAGGGCCCTGTGGCCGCTCAGATCGCTGCCATCATGGGCGTAGAGAACGTGGCCGTCACCCGCCAGGAGGCGGTGGTCCACTGCACCGGCTGCGGCACCAATGTGAGCAAGTACGCTTACCAGGGCCTGAAGGACTGCCGTGCGGCCGCCCTGCTCCCCGGCGGCGGCTCTCTGGGCTGCGACTATGGCTGTCTGGGCCTGGGCACCTGTGAGAAAGCCTGTCCCTTTGACGCCATCCATGTGAAGGACGGCGTGGCTGTGGTGGACCATGACAAGTGTATGGCCTGCGGCAAGTGTG
Source organism: uncultured Oscillospiraceae bacterium (assembly GCA_910585735.1). Taxonomy (GTDB): domain Bacteria; phylum Bacillota; class Clostridia; order Oscillospirales; family Oscillospiraceae; genus Vermiculatibacterium. The sequence goes on from CAJUEU010000046.1 coordinate 1,498, forward strand.
TGGCCGCCTGCCCCCGGGGTATCATTTCTCTGGAGCCCTTCAAGACCAAGAAGCATGTATCCATCCCCTGTTCCTCCAAGGCCAAGGGCCCTGTGGTCACCAAGGTGTGCACCAACGGCTGTATCGGCTGTGGTATCTGCGCCAAGGCCTGCCCCAAGGAGGCCATTACTCTGGAGGACAACCTGGCCAAGATCGACTACGATAAGTGCGTGGGATGCGGTATCTGCGCCTCCAAGTGCCCCCGTCATCTCATTACGGTGGACGACAAGCCCTCCACCTTCCAGCCTGTGCCCAAGAAGGCTGAGGCCCCCAAGGCCGAGGAGAAGAAGGAGGAGCCTGTCAAGACTGCCGCTGACACTCCCGCTCCCACCATGACCGAGGAGACCCTGGCTCCTGAGATCGCCAAGGCCGAGGGGGACGTGATCTCCGAGCCCCCCTCTGGGGACCCTGAGGTCGTGGAGACCAAGGCTCCAGAGAACCAGGAGCCCGAGGCCGGAGAGGAGAAGTCCTCCGCCGAGGCTCTTAAGGCGTTGGAGGATGCGGTAGCCTCCGTGGACGAGGCGGAGAAGGAGAAAGAGCCCGACAAGGCTGAGTAAGACCATTCCTTATAAAAGTGAAACGCCCCAGCATCCAACTCACGGATGCTGGGGCGTTTTTATGTGGGAAAGGAGAGGAAAAACAGGCCTCAGTAGGCGACTACCACGCCGCCGTCATTGGCGTAAACTGTAGTGACACCACGGGCGTCGGTAATGAGAATATCCTTAAACCTACAGGACTTCTGGACCAGCTCCCGGACGTAGAAAGCCCGTTCAGCGTTGTTGCAGTGGACGATAGACAGATCTTTTCCCACATGATCCTGGTCCTTGGCCATCAACTCCACCATTCTGGACAAAGCCTGCTTGACCGACAGGGCTTGGCCCACCTTTTTGATCTCCCCCTCGGGGGTGGCCCCCATGAGGAGCTTGATCCGCAGGGCCCCGGTGACGGCGGAAAGGGCCCCGGTGAGCCGGCCGTTTTTCCGCAGATGGTCCAGATCTTCCAGAACGAAAAGGGTGGTCATGGAGGCGATATAGCGGGAGGTTTCAGATACCACGGTCTGAAAATCCAGGCCCGCCGACGCCAACTCCTGGAGCTTCAGGGCAATGCGAACCTCGCCAGCGGCCGCCGAACAGGAGTTAAAGATGTGGATACGGGCGGTGGGGTGCTCCTCCAGCCAGATGGACCGGGCCTGAGCGGCGGCGTTGTGAGAGCCGGACAGGAGGGCCGAGAGAGTTACCACATAAATGTCGCTGTCTCCCGCCGCCTCAAAGGCGTCCAGGTACTGGGCGGGGGAGGGGCAGGCAGTCTTTGGAGGCAGAGAGTTCTCCCGCATCAGAAGGAGCAGGTGGGTCTGGTCGAAGGTGTCGTTGTCCACAATGTCCTCGCCACCCAGGGAGATGGTGAGGGGCACCCGGGTAAAGGGCCCCTGAAAAAAATGGGCCGCGGTCAGATCGCAACAGCTATCCACGATGATCCTGAATTGCATGTCAAGACCTCCAAATCTAATTTTGAAAATTATATTTTAATTATAGCATAGAAAAAAGAAAAAGTAAAGAGAAAAGAGCGGAAGGGGCTTTCCTTGCGATTTTTCTTCGGCAGTAGTATAATGCTTTCAGAAGGAGAACGGAGGAGGAATGTAATATGACATACCGTGAAGTGCTGGAAAACGCTCGAACCTGTATGGGAGCTTACTGTAGATCCTGCCCAGTCTGCGACGGCCGTGCCTGCCGGAATACCATGCCGGGGCCCGGCGCCAAGGGGGCGGGCACGGTGGCTATTCGGAATTACCAGAAATGGCAGGAGCTTTGTGTCAACATGGATACCATTGGGGAAACCGGCCCGGTAGACACCACGTGGGAAGTGCTTGGACATAGCTTTGTGCTGCCTGTGCTGGCGGGGCCAGTGGGAGCGGTACAGCTCCACTACGGGGACAAGTACACCGACCTTACCTATAACGAGCTGCTGCTTTCGGCCTGTGCCCAGGCGGGGATCGCCGCCTTTACCGGGGACGGGAAGGACCCCAAAGTGATCCAGGCTGCGGCCGGGGCCTTAAAAGGGATGAAGGGGACTGGGGTGCCCACCATCAAGCCCTGGGATCTGGAAACAGTTCGGGAGAAAATAGATTTAGTGCGGGACGCGGATCCCTTTGCGATAGCCATGGACATTGACGCCGCAGGACTACCTTTCTTGCAGAATGCGGTCCCTCCGGCGGGGCGAAAGACGGTGGAGGAGCTGCGGGAGATCGCGGACTATGCGGGAAAGCCCTTTATTCTCAAAGGGATCATGACCGCCCGGGGGGCGGAGAAAGCTCTGGAGGCTGGGGCTGCCGGGATCGTTGTGTCCAACCACGGCGGGCGGGTGCTGGACCAGTGCCCTGCTACGGCCGAGGTCCTTCCTGAGATCGTTCAGGCGGTGGGGGGAAAGCTGATTATCCTGGTGGACGGTGGTATTCGCAGCGGCGTGGACGTATTCAAGGCGCTGGCCCTGGGGGCGGACGGTGTGCTCATCGCCCGGCCCTTTGTGAATATGGTCTATGGAGGCGGAGCCGAAGGGGTCCGGCTATACGTGGAGAAGCTCTGCGCTGAGCTGGCAGACACCATGGCCATGTGCGGAGCGGCCACCCTGAAGGACATTGATCGGTCTATGATTCGGTAATAGCGCGAGGGTTCAAATCCATATTTGGAAAAGAGAAAAGCTCTTTGACCCAAAAGGTCAAAGAGCTTTTCTGGCGCAGAAGGAGGGATTTGAACCCTCGCGCGGTTTCACCCGCCTACTCCCTTAGCAGGGGAGCCCCTTCGGCCACTTGGGTACTTCTGCAAGCCGAAATAGAAAATAAATATTGGGGGCCCCGCAAAAGCGAATTTCGCTTTTGTGGGGAGAGGAAGAAGAAACCTGTGGATATGGAGCTTTCGGCATTGCCGTAAGCGGAATGAAACAGGTTTCTTCTGACGTTTTGGCGGAGAGAGTGGGATTCGAACCCACGGCTCCTTGCGGAGTCACCAGTTTTCAAGACTGGCTCCTTAAACCACTCGGACATCTCTCCACATATGGCCTTGTGGCCGCTAAACGCAACTGCTATTTTAGCATAACCATCCCCCGGTGTCAATAGCGCTTGTATCCTTTTTCCACGGATTTTTTTCGACCTGTGGCAGAAAAAGGAGGAAAAGCCCTTGCAAAATACCTGCATATAGGGTAAAATATCTTCGCATAAGTTTGAACTTTTGTTAAATACTTTTGAGGAGGATGATTCCAATGCCTACTATTACCGCAGGTGAGTTC
>CAJUEU010000046.1:4825-13653 GCA_910585735.1 uncultured Oscillospiraceae bacterium
ACCACTCGGACATCTCTCCACATCCGCCTTGTGGCCGCCAAAGGCAAAAATTATCTTACCATAGTTTCTTACCTCTGTCAAGAGCAAAACTGCCGGGAAGGGTGAAAAACTGGAAAAGGGAAAGGGAGTGCCATCATGGCACTCCCTTTCCTGGAAGATACAATTATTTCCGCGCCTCGCTGTGCTCGGCGATGGCCCGGGCTTTTTTTCGCCAGGACCCCATCTGGAAGGCAATGGCGGTGAGGAGGGTGCCTGCGGCCCAGGAGGCCACCAGGGAAATGGACAGGGAGAAGGGGTGGCCCTTGGGCCAGAGATCAGAAGCGGTAAAGTGGGCCAGGATATAGGCCAGGGGCATCCGCAGGATGATGGTGTTGAAAATAGAGATCCACATGGGGGTCATGGTGTCGCCGGCCCCCCGCATGACGCCGCTCATGACTTGGGTGGCGGCAATGCAGATGTATCCAACGGCCATGATACGCATCATCTTCACGGCCAGCTCAATAAGAGCTTCGGTTTGAGTAAAGATGCCGAAGAGGTACCGGCCAAAGAACAGAAGGATAATAGTAATGGTGGTGGAGAAGGCCACGGCCATGAGCATGCCCTGCTTCCGTCCCTCGGTGACCCGGTCGATCCTGCCGGCGCCTACATTTTGTCCGGCGTAGACGCTCATCGCCTGTCCGAAGGACATGTTGGGCATCATGGCAAAGCCGTCTACCCGCATGATGATCACGTTGGCGGCAATGACCATTTCCCCCATGCTGTTGGTAAGAGACTGGACCACCAGCATGGCCACCGACATGATGGCTTGGGTAATGCCAGAGGGAACGCCGATCTGGATGATCCGCAAGGCACTGGCCTTTTTCAGCTTCAGGTCCTGGAAGGAGAGCGTGAATATGTCCTTCATCCGCAGCAGCTTGAGAAGGCACAGGACTGCTGAAATACTCTGAGAGATGATGGTGGCCCAGGCCACACCGTCCACCCCCATCTGGAACCCGGCCACAAACCAGACATCCAGTACAATATTCAGAAGGGCGGAGACCAGAAGGAAGCCCAGGGCGGAGACCGAATCTCCCATGCCGCGGAGGATGCCGGAAAGAATGTTGTAAAAGGCGGCGCCGATAACGCCGAAGAAAATAATGTGAAGGTAACTGGCGCTCCAGCCGATAATGGATTCAGGGGTCTCCAGCAGGCGGAGCAGCGGTGTGGTGATCAAAAGACCGATGACAGTGGTAAGAAGAGAGGCAATGGCGGCCAGGGTGATACAGTTGCCGATGGACTCCGCCAGCTTCTTTTTGTTTCCCTCGCCGTAATTCTGGGAGACTACGATGCCGGCGCCGGTGGAAACGCCTACAAAAAGGGCAAGAAGCAGGTTGAGCACTGGTCCGGCGCTTCCTACGGCGGAAAGGGCGTTGTCACCCACATACTTGCCTACCACAATGGTATCCACCGTATTGTAGAGCTGCTGAGCCAGGTTGCCCAGGAGCATGGGGACGGCAAACTCGGCGATCCGCTTCCAGGGTGGTCCCTGGGTCATATCCTTGGCGCTGAAAAGCTGCTTTAAATTCACGATAAATCTCCTCTTTCTACTAAAAATCTCTTAATTATATATTATAGCATAAAATTTCCCACACCGCAATGAAGAGGAAGAAAAAGATTTTTTAGGGAGCGTGAAAAGCAAAAAAGAAAGAGAGGTGGGGCGATAAGTTCATATTATTTAACAGAATAAATTAAAAGACTTTACATTTCAGAAGTGAGAGCTTATAATGAACCCATAAATATTACCCATGAGATAGAGCTGCTTTACACAAGAAGGAGACTGGAAAAATGACGCAGGAATTGTTGACCTTGCAAAATCTGGCAAAATACTACGCCTCAGCGCAGTCCGTGGTGGTGGGTCTGAATCGGACCAACCTCACCTTCTGCCGGGGGGAATTTGTAGCCATCACCGGCGAGAGCGGCAGCGGAAAGTCTACCCTGGCCCATGTGCTGGGGGGGATCCTGCCCTACGAGAGCGGTGAGCTTTTGTTCAAGGACAAGCCTACCTCCCATTACGACAGCGCCGATTGGGAGCGCTACCGGCGGGACTGCGTCAGCTTTATCTCCCAGAGCTATGGCATCCTGCCCGGCAGCTCGGTGCAGGACAACATGACCTGCGCTCTCCGCCTCACCGGGATGGACAAGGCTGAGGCTCAGCGAAGGGCCGAGGAGATCCTAAAGAAGGTGGAGCTCTGGGACCTGCGCCGCCGCCGTGCGGCCAAGCTTTCCAGCGGCCAGAAGCAGCGGCTTTCCATCGCCCGGGCCCTGGCCAAGCCGGCTCCCGTGCTCATTGCCGACGAGCCCACGGGCAACCTGGACGCCGAAAACAGCGCCATGGTCATTGAGCTCCTGGCCCAGGCGGCCCAGGACCGTCTGGTCATCCTTATCACCCATGAATTTTCCGAGGCGGCGGACTATGTGACCCGCCACATTGAGCTCCACGACGGTCGGGTCGCCATGGATGTGAGGCTTCGGGAGGTTCCTGAGCTGCCCGCTCCGGCGCCTAAAACGGTCAAGACGGAGGGGAAGAAGGGGCTGAGCTGGTTTGTGGCCCGGTTCCAGATGAAGGCCCGGCCAGTGTGGTCGGCGCTGATGCTCGGCCTGTTTGCCGCCACGGTGTTCGCCATGTTTGCCATCTCGGGCACCTTTATTTCCAACCTGGACGACACCTTTACTTACAACTACGATAATTCTGCCTTCCGCAACGGGGAGTCCTGCCGTATTGTGGTGGCCCGGAGCGATAGGGCCGAGCTGACCGGGGAGGACATTGACAAGCTTCTGGCGGTGAAGTATGTGGATTCCGTGGAGGAGTATGGCTATGTCAGCGATGTGCAGTACGCCTACCGGGAGGGAGTGGACTACGAGCTTAAGAACGGAGTTGAAACAGTGGGTTCAGGCCTTGGTGCCGCCTACGTTGCCACCGAGACCTACTCTTTGAGAAAATACCAGAACAACATGCCCTTTGTCCGCACCGTTCCCACCATGCCAGAGGGGGAGGAATTCATATCCGCCGGCCGTATGCCCGAGAACCTTTACGAGGTGGTGGCCGCCGGAGGTGAGGATCTGCTGGGCAGGAAGCTCACCGTCCTGGTCCAGGACCAGAAGAACTGGGGGGTGGACTCCTTTATCCGTATGGAGGTCACGGTGGTGGGAGTCACCGACCGGGGCTACCACCTGTACTTCCACGAGGACCTGGGAAAGATGATGCTGGCCAATGCCCGGTCCAAGGCGGAGGTTTTCTATATGCCCATGCCCAATGAGCCCAATATAGTAGGGCCATTGGCAACAAGCAATATAACGGATGGCCGGGGGAACGTTACGTTTATTTATAAATATAGGGAGGGAGACGTGATCGGAAAGGACGGTAGGGTCGCCCGACAAATTAAAAAACAAATTGCGCAAACCATTGTCTATATGGATAAATTTGTAACGGGATTTTCTCTTGATGGATGGGATGATGTTGGGAAATACATTGTTTTGCGGGATTTGGCATACAATGCTGAAATTTGGTTGGGGATCGAAGGGCAGCTAAGAGCGGTGATGGAAGAACTCAATCTGGATAGCGATTATCTGTCTGCAATAGGAGATTGGCAGGTTCAGGATACAGTGATCCGGGAAGTACTGTCCCAGCCGGAAAATATGGATCGGCTGCAGAACGCGGCGGAGTCTCTTTTTGAGAAATTTAAGGAGGCTTATGAAAAGAAAAAGGCCGACTATTTCGAGATGGATCTTTCTCAGCTCACACTGGAAGAATCCTTGGCAGTGCTGGAGGAATGGGGAGGCTTTCTGGAAATTCAAACCATTCAGCCGGGAGAGGTAGTGGTTTCGCCTTCTATGATATCCGTAATTGTGAATGAGCTGAGTAAAGGATCGGAAATCATTGGAATCGGGGGAAAGGTTTGGGATCAGGCTTGGGACCAGGCGGCTTTTCTCAAGTATGACTTCCCTGTTATGGGACAGCTTGAAGTCCCCGATGCGGCACAAAAGGATCAGTGCAGGAGGATGACCGTTGTGGGAGCCACGGATGTGGGCTATCATCGGGCTGTGCTGCTTCATCCGAAGGACTTTGAAGAGATGAGTTATCACGGCAAGGGAGATCAGGTCTCAGTGTACGCCGAGGATTATGCCTATGTGGATCGGATCCTTGCGGACATCCATGCCCTGGGCTACGGGGCTCTCTCTCCCTATCAGGAAGGGGCAGTGACTCAGAATGAGGAGCTGGCGGCCCAGCGGACCCAGACCCTGCGGGTGTGCATCATCGCGCTGCTGGCCGTCATCGCCCTACAGATCCTGCTGCTGCGGTCCATGTTCTCCATGGAGACCGAAAGCTACCGGCTGCTCAGCCACATCGGCCTCAACGGTGTGACCGCTAAGCGGTCGGTGCTGTGGCAGATCCTGACCTTCGCTCTGGGCGGACAGCTGCTGGGGGTGGGGCTCATCGGTGCCTGCGCGGCAGGTGGAGTGGACCAGCTGGTCCATATCCTCCGCTACCTGCCCCTGCCTTACCGGCTGGGCCTCTGTCTGCTCCATCTGGCCGCCAGCCTCTTTACGGCGGTGTGGGCTATGAAAGCGTTGGAAAAGCAAGTGTTTCCTCAGTCGGGCTCTGAGCCTGACCTGGATTGGGATGTGTTGGATGAGGAGGTGGAGGCATGATCCGGGTAGACCATCTGAAAAAAACCTACGACAAGCGCGTGAAGAACGCCAGCCCTGCCTTATATGACGTGTCCTTCACCCTGCCGGACACCGGCTTTGTGTGCATCGTGGGCCCCTCGGGCTGCGGTAAGACCACTTTGCTCAATGCCATGGGCGGCCTGGATGTTTTTGATGAGGGAAGGATCAGCACCGATTCCCTGGAGGACTGCTGCTGCGGTACCGCCAGGACCGAGGCCGAGCGAAACCGCTCCTTCGGCTACATCTTCCAGAACTATTATCTGCTGCCCGAGTACAGCGTCGCCTACAATGTGTACCTGGGGCTCCACGCCCTGGACCTGAGCCATGAGGAGAAGCTGAAGCGCTCCCTGGAGGCCCTGGAGGCGGTGGATATGGAGCGGTTTGCCCGTCGCCCTGTGGGGCAGCTTTCAGGCGGCCAGCAGCAGCGGGTGGCCATTGCCCGCACTCTGGCCCGCCGGCCCCGGGTCATCTTTGCCGACGAGCCCACCGGCAACCTGGACGAGACCAATACCATGAATATCTGCGCTTTGCTGCGGAAGATCTCCCGGGAGAGCCTGGTGATCATGGTCACCCACGAGGAGCGGATCGCCCGGTTTTTTGCCGACCGGATCATCACCCTGGCCGAGGGCCGTCTGGTGGAAGACAGTGACGCCTGGAGCCGGGAGGCTATGGACATGGGAGGAGGTGCTCTCTACACCGGGGACTTTCAGGAGGAAAGGCTGGAGGGGGAGGGGATCACCCTTCGTCTTCTGCGGGAGGAGGGCGCCCGGCCGGTGAACCTCACGCTGGTGGCCGGAAAGGGCAGTATCCTCATTAAACTGGACGATCCCCGGATGGTGACCACCGTCCATACCGACGAGGCTCCCAAGCTCATCGAGGGGGACCGGCCTGTCCTGAAGCTGGAAACCATGGAGCGGGAGACCATCGGCCTGTCCTGGGACGCTCCCGCTAAGCCGGGCAAGGCGGGGGAAGGGCTGAAGCTTCCTATGCTCTGCCGGGAGGCTGCCCATCTGGCCGGAGGGAAGGGGATCAGCCGGCTGGCCGGCTGGATCTTCCTGGTGCTCCTTACAGTGCTTACCCTGGTTACCGTGGCTGACTACCTCCATGTGTCCTCTCTGGATCCTCACGAGTTTATCACGACCGACTCCCACATTCTGGAGATCTCTCTGGAACGGGACAAAAACACCCCGGTATCCACCGGCCTGGGGAATCAGGTGGCCGAGCTGGAGACCCTCCTGCGGGACCTGGAGGCCGAGACAGGAAAGGCCATCGACCGGATGCCCGTAATGCCCAATCCCTACTACTCGGTGGATACCTTCTACCAGATGCGCACGGTGTCCCAGCAGCTATACGGCTTTAGCTATGTGCCCATTTCCCACTTTGACGAGAGTACCCTCATCCTGGGCCGGGTCCCCCAGCGCCCCGACGAGGTGGTCATTGACCGCTGGGTACTGGACAATCTGATCCGGCAGGACGGCATCATCCAGAACAGTATCCCTGACATTGGCTATTTCCTGAACCGGCAGTTTCAGTTCCAGAAGAAGAATTACACCCCCACCATCGTGGGGATCAGCGACTGCGGAGAGCCCGCCATGTTCGTATACCCCGAGGTGCTGCCCTCCCTGGGAGCCGCCGGTACCGAGATGGTGAGCCTGTCCTCCCTTCAGACCATGTATCCCGGAGTCTACGACAAGGTGGACCTGTCCCGGGAGACCGAATACCGGGGAGAGATGTACCCCTCCGCCATCATCTTCTCCAACTGGGCGGGGGATAGTTACAAGAAGGGCGGGGTGTACGGTACCAGTGCCAAGGTGAAGTACGCCAGTGCCCTGTCTACCGAGGAGCCCGAGCTTTATGCCACTCTGGCTGTTGCGGACGAGAATATCCCGTTCCACATCGATCAGATGCTTTTGACCTCCAATCGGATCTTCCTCTATTGCGAGGATAAGGACACAGTGAAGGATTTTCTGAACAATGAGCAGCCCGGGCTGATGGGCCACACACTGAAGCTGACAGTGAAGGATACCAATACCGATTCCTGGAACGCCTACCGCCGGGCTACCAGCCTGCGGATGGACGCCCGGCAGATCGTATCCTTTACCGTGATCCTGCTGTGCGTGGTCATGCTCTCCCTGCTCCAGCGCACCCGGGTCCAGGAGCGCATTGGCCTTATTGCGGTCTACCGCCTGTTGGGGATCCCCGGCGGCAAGCTGCGCGCCATCTTTGCTCTGGAGAGCGTGTTCCTGGCCCTGCGGAGCATCCTGCCCGTCACCCTCGTTACCTGGGCGGTGGTGGCAGCCATGAACTCCCTGCCCTCTATGGTGTCCTCCCTCACCCTGCCCTGGTACGCCGCCCTGGCCTGCGCCCTGCTGCTGTTGGGCTTCCATATCCTGGCCGGATTGCTGCCCCTGGGCCGGCTGCTCAAGCTGCCACCTGCCCGGCTGGCGGCCAAGTACGATCTGTAAGAAATATGAAGATTCCTTAAATGTTTGGTCCCGTGACTTGATTTCTTCCCTTGAATTTGGTATGATTTTAACTGTGGAACGGGGACGGCACCCATGACAAAAAACAGACTCCACAGCTCACGCAAATCTATCATAAGGGGGAGACACCCATCGAAAAAAACGTGCGTGTGATAGACGAGCAAGGCAACGAATATGAAGCGACTTACCCGAAACGAGCGAAGGGACTCGTAAAACATGGCCGGGCACGCTTCCTTTCAGACAACTTGATATGCCTTGCGTGTCCGCCGAATTCAACTGATTTGGAGGACAGTCAAATGAAAGACTTTTTGTTTCGTAAGCATGACGAGGCTCAGCCCACTCCCGTGGCCCCTGAGGCCCCTAAAGCGCCTGAAGCTCCTGTGACCCCGGTAGCTCCTGTGACGCCGGCCATCCCGGTGGCCGAGGCCGAAACACCTGAGGCCCCTGCCCCGGAGGAGGTCAGCATGACCTATCTGCTGGAGCGGTTGGAGGCTATCCAAAAGGACGGCAGCTATATCCGGGAGGCTCTGGATAAGATCGCTGGGATGGACGATGGTGATCAGGCTTTGGCCATGGCCAACATCGTAGAGGCACGGGAAAACACCAACCAGGATCTGATCGCGGTCTATACCAACCTTCTGAATCGGAAGAACCTGCCCAAGATGCCTAACCTTGAGGGCTGGGCCGACGGCTTGGGGAAGAAGTGGAACGAGTTGAAGGATAAGGCCAAGACCACTGTGGAAACGACCTTTACTTCGGAACAGGATGCCGAGATCAAGCGGCAGATCGACGAGGCCGCCCAGGACATCCATGACGCCACCCGCAACGTGGACGAGACCATCCGCCGTTCCATTGACAAGGCGGTGGAGGTGCTCCGCCAGGCGGCCAGGGGAACCAGGGAGGCCTACAACAATTGGACTGCCTCGGTCCGTCAGGAGGAGACTCCAGAGTCCGGGAAGAAGAGCGGTTCTACGCTGGATATGGTGACCGAGCTCCTCCGGGACCCCAACCTCAGTATTGAGGAGAAGGAGTTGATCTTCGCCTACATCGAGGAGATCCGGGATGTGGACGAGGTCACCCAGGCCAAGATGCTGGAGATCCTGAGGGACGGTACCCTTTCCCTGGAGGAGAAGGAGATGATCCTGAAGCACATAGAGGACCTTCAGGAGCTGAGCTAAGTAAGACCCATTTGACCCAACGGCCATGGATCCACGGGCCCCCTGCGTAAGCAGGGGGCCCGTTTTTGCCGCCAAAGCTTGTTCCAGCCCTGGGACAAAAAAGCGGCCCCGGTTTTCCGGGACCGCTTTTGAAGTATGTACGGAGCTTTTACACAGGGGGATTCACTACGGTGGGTTCCTTGGTCAGATCCAGGCTCCGAACGATCTTCCGCAGGGGAAGAATGGAGGAGGGGGACACCGACAGCTCATCCACGCCCATGCGCAGGAAGGTCTCGGTAAGCTTGGGATCAGCGCCCAGCTCGCCACAGATACCCACCCAGCAGTTGTGGCGGTGCCCAGCTTCAATGGTGTGCCGGATCATCCGCAGCACGGCGGGATGATGGGGATCGTAGAAGGCGTCCAGCTTGGGGTTCTGCCGGTCGATGGCCAAGGTGTATTGGGTCAGATCGTTGGTGCCCAG